>JANODQ010000294.1:0-5057 GCA_031412775.1 Pirellulaceae bacterium
CCTGGTTTGCCTTGCCAACCAAACAGGAGTAGACCTAACTGCCGCCATCCAGGCAAACCTTGCCAAAAAAACGAAACGCGATTCAAATCGCCACATCGACAATCCCAAGTTATCAAGCCCTACCAGTCAATAGTACCATAAAGAAAAGCTGAGCCGAGCCACGGGTGTTAATACAGCCACAATTTCCCGGACGCGGCACCCGAGGCTAGCGCTTACGGCTCAGGAAAAGAAACTTCCGTCATTGCTTTGCCATTTAAAACTGCTTATTGAAAGTAATCGTTATGAGCCTTGTTATCATGCGTCGTATTAAGTTTTGTGCGGGGCACCGGCTCTACCAGCACGGTGGCAAGTGCGAGCACTTCCACGGTCACAATTATGTCGCTGACTTCTTTGTCACAGGCGACGAGCAAGATAGTGTGGGCCGCGTTGTCGATTTCGCTACCCTCAAAACCCAATGCAAAGGCTGGCTCGACGAACATTGGGACCATAGCTTTTTGATTTCGCATGAAGACGATAACGCAAGGGCAGCCTTGGATATGGTAAAGCCCAGCCGATACTTTGTACTACCGTACAACCCAACTGCCGAAAACATGGCTCGCTATCTCTTGGAAGAAGCTTGTCCGGGGTTGTTGGAAGGAACCGGTGGCCGAGCCATTCGCGTGCGTATTTGGGAAACCGACGAGTCGTATGCGGAAGCATCGGTCGATGAAGAGTCTGGTTTGGTTCGGACTGCGATGAGCGAGCTTGAGATCTAGTGCTTTGAACAAGTCACTTTAGGGGGTAGCCGGATTCGTAAGAATTCGGAAGTCAATAGAAACACTAAGGAAAGTTGGAGTCTTCAGAAGTCTTACGACTTCTGCTACGAGTCCGAACCCCAGTTTTAAGTTGTGTTGAGATACTAATCGATGAAGAAGTGGCTGAATGAAGGTTGTATTGGGCTATTGTTTATTGCCTCCGCTTGGCCGGTTGCTTGGTCGGTGGAGAGCAGTGACCACCAAATCGCAAACATACTTTGGTTTGCTCTTGTCGCTACAGGGGTCCTGCTGTCGTTCATTTGGCTCCTCAGAAAGGGCGTCAACGTATGGTGGAAGAGAGTTGCCGTCGTCGCTGTTCTGACGTGCTCGTTTTTCGTCGTTGTTCGGCAAGTTGAGTTTCGCGGATTCTCGGGTGAATTGTTTCCTACGTTTCGTTGGAAGCCTGGGTCCGTGAGCTCCGCATTGGATTCAACTGTGAATTCAACGTCTTTGAGTCCCGCAACCGCAGCCCCAGATCTTGATTCAACCCAGGTCGCACCCTTCGCAATCGACGACAAAAAAACTGAGGGGCCCATTCTATCGTCCTCGCCGGTTTCGTTTACGCAGTTTATGGGAAGCAATCGAGATGGAACGGTCGATGGAAATGCGATTCAAACAAATTGGGAAAAGAACCCGCCGGAAGTCGTTTGGCGAATTCCGGTTGGAGCGGGCTGGTCGGGTTTTGTCGTCGCCGATGCTCTGGCGATTACTCAAGAGCAGTTCGAGTCGAAAGATGCAGTAACCGCGTTCGAACTCAATACGGGGAATCTGGTTTGGCGAACTCTTACCGATCGACAACATTATCATCCTCTCGGTGGAGCAGGCCCGCGAGCCACTCCTACCATCCACTCCGGTTCGGTTATCGCGCAAAGCTCGACTGGGATTGTCACATCGATGGATCTTCGGACCGGACGCTTGAATTGGTCGGTAGATTTGTTGGCAAAGTCAAACATCGATCAAGCCGCATCCGAAGCAGCCGTCTCCTGGGGGAGAAGCGGTTCACCTCTGGTTGTTGACGAGCTCGTGGTTGTACCTTTGGGAGCCGGGCTGAAGCAGCCAGGTGTTGGATCGATTTCGGGCTTGATAGCTTTGGATTTCTCCACCGGTGAAGAACGCTGGCGAGCTGGCGAGTCGCAAATCAGCTATGCATCGCCATCGCTCATGACTATCGGCGACCGAGAGCAAATCGTAATCGTCAACGAAGCGGATGTAACAGGACATGACGTAAAGTCGGGAGACATTTTGTGGAAGACAGACTGGATTGGCCAATCCAATGGCCCTTCCAGTGTCTCCCAAGCCACGCAGTTGGACAACCAACGCCTGCTGCTATCGAAAGGTTATGGCGGTGGTTCCAAGCTACTAACTTTTCCAGAGAAGTTTGCGTCTCCCGTTGAAGTTGGACATTCATGGCATCATCCGACAATCATGAAAACGAAGTTCATGTCCCCTGTCGTGCTAGGCGATTACGTCTATGGGCTCAGCGATGGTGTTCTCGAATGCATGCGATGGTCCGATGGGGTCCAAATGTGGAAAGACGGTCGCCAAGGACGACTCGGCCATGGCCAAATGCTACTTGTGGGCAGCCAATTGTTATGCAGCAGCGAGGACGGGCGACTGGTCCTTACGGATGCGACTCCCCAAAAACCTACAAACTACGAAAGCTTGAGTTTACTAGAAGGGATCACCTGGAATCCGATCGCACTTGCCGGAGATTTAGTCCTGATGCGAAACGGCGAGCAAGCCGTCTGCGTTCGAGTTAAACGCGACTAAGCGAAAGCGGCATGTGAAAGTCTGACATCAAACGCGTACCGTCATGCCGTCTTGCGGATTCCTGATTGCATAATCTCGCCTTCGCTGATAACTTGATCGCCGGAGATAGCTTCTTCACTGCTTGATTTACATTAGGTCCACCCAAACAACCAACGATACAACGTTTTTCAAAACACAAAACACAAGGCTCGAAACGGCGTCTGAGTTTTGAAAGATTGGATGAACGAGCGCTTCTAGCGGCAGTGCCAAATGGGTACCAGCCCCCTGAAACTTCTGGTTACATTGCGATTGAAACGGGCATTAGTGTCCCAAGTAAAGGCGAAATGGTTAGAACCAGTGCTCCGCTCGCCTCAGGAGTCGAATACGTGATTGTCTCTCGTGGAACAACGCCTATCTCTACCGATGGAAGACTCCATGATGCTCAAGTGTTTCAGAGAAAGACCGCTAACGGGCTTATCTGGCATTCTGGTCCCAATGCGAGCGGGATGATCACAGGAGTTGGGTTGTCAGTCAATGACGGTGCGGTATCTCGTCCTGACTGGCCCTCGCCTGACTTCGAACTACGCCCCAGTCCTTTCATTCCTTTGCGTCCGGGTTACGACACGAACACCTATGCGATCAAGGTTGTTGGTCAAGGTAATCGTGGAAGCTTCCGGCTTCTAGATACTCCTTATGGCGATAACGGAGCCACGGGAATCACAATCTCGATCTATGCGAAGCTCACCGTTGATATCGATACGGATAGCAATAACAACGGGGTGATAGAGGATTCTGAGGACTCAATTGAGATGGATGCGCCTGGCCGCGCTGTAAAGCTTAAGACGCTCAGCGATCCGAACCCACTTCGGGGTGAGATTTTGGTGCGACCATTGGGTAATGGCGTTCCGATATCGAGCGACTCGCGATTGACGATATCTTTTGACCAATCCAAGGTGCAACTGTATAGAGGCAGCACTGCGATCAACAATGGAGACGTAGTCGCACCGGGTACGACGTTATTGGCAGAAGGACGCGTCTTGGGAGAACGATCGTGAAGATCACCCTTGCTACTAGAGGCAGGACTTTCACCGATTCGGTTCTTCTGTCGATCTTTAACGTTGATCTTGTTGCCAAGACGGTCAGTCACAACGCGGTAAGTGGAGACTTAGACAAAGCTATCGAACAATCGGTTGGCGCGTTCTTGCCAGTGAATAATGACGACGATGATTACGACGCGAATAACAGCGAGGATTTCTCGCAAACGGGACGCATTCAAGGCGAGAACGACTTGCTTCCCATTGTTTTGAAAAAGGTAGACGTGGGCGGCATCTTTCAACTGGGTATCCCCGGACATCTACGAATCTGGAGAGGTGCGGATCGAACTGGCGAAGTGACTGCAACAACCGATTTCGACGCGAGAGTTGAAACCAATCTCTATGTGGAGGGGATCTCGCTCGGGACGGACGAATTGAAACTCAACTGGCGGCTTGGAAATCAACCAATCATCACTGGCGATCAGATAAAGATCACGGCATTCCGATGGACAGGACCGCTGAATGTTCCAGGTTATGCGGTCTATAACTACAAGGCCGAAGGTGCATTGTCCACAAGCAAATGGGTAACGCCCTCGCACGGCACCATCAAATCGGGTGCCAATACGAGCGACGTCACAATTCTCTGGGGCCAAGGGGCGGTGGTTGGCAAAGCAAGTTACGAAGCAAGCAGCATGTATACTTGGGATCTCGATGTGAATGTTGTTCGAGTCGGATTGGGTCCCATCAATAGAATCGTTTATGGGACAGGTCCTCACGTTTTTCTTCCCGATCAGACGGTCATTTCTTCTTTTAACGGTCCAGCGATGAGGGCAGTTCTGTCCGTCGAGTTTGAGGGGCCGACTGTTGCTGGCGCCGTCCGCGGCGTCAAGTTTATCGAAGCGGGTTTGACACAGACCATGTACGTTTCTTCTTGGCATGCTGACTACGACCAACTACCTAAGGTGCAAGCGGCGGGATTCGGGCGTCGCAATACATCAAGCATGGAAGGCAATTACTATCTGGACGGAGTGTCGAAAACCGGTCCAAGTCTCATTCCTTGGTACGACTCAAACGATGAAAGTACTGCTGATGCAAATGGGTTGCTAGATCATCTGCGTGACACAAACCAGACGCTAACGTTGATAGTCGAGGACACGCCATCTTTAGCAGGAACGAACATGTTAACTCAGACCGAGAATGGTATCGCGGACTTTGTAGATCGATTTTCCGTCATGCTCGATTTTCAAATTGGATTGACCGTTCGGACTATCGAAACGAGGAACCAAGCCGATCAGATCTATACGTCGCGAGCGAGCGCCTATTGGACTTTCAACGGTAGCGGCACCATCAATACGCCGTTTTACATAAAGACTGGAACAGGCAACTTGGGACCGGCGTTCTTTACGGAAGTCGCCGATGGTAGCCAATTGACCTCGAATCGAACGCTTGCGAATGAGGCCGGTAAACAATTAACGTGGAG
>JANODQ010000295.1:0-5556 GCA_031412775.1 Pirellulaceae bacterium
TGCATCAGGACCGATTGATCATGTTGCTGGATATCTACAGCGTTTTCGAACAGCATGCGCCCGACAAAATGAGTCTTGCACCCATTAAGACTTCGCGCGCTCGAATTCTCATCGCTGAAGATAGTCTCTTCTTCCGACGATTAATTTGCCAGTATGTTAAATGCGACGACTGGGATGTCGAAATCTACAACGACGGTATGGAAGCTTGGGAAATGCTTCAACAAGAGCCGACTCGGTATCAACTGATCATTTCCGATATCAACATGCCACGTATGGACGGCTTTGAATTCGCGACGAACGTCCGTGATGATCGACGATTTGATCATATTCCGATGGTTGCACTGACAACTCTCTCGGATGAACACTTTCGAGAAAAAGGTCTCAGCCTGGGCTTTGATCGGTATGTCATCAAAATCGATAAGCACCAGATCCGTCAGACCGTTGCCGAATGCCTTAACATTAAACGTCAGCCGACTAGAAAATAGGGAATAGCACGCGAACATGCAAATCTCAACGTTTATCGTCAACAACGAAATGTTTGCTCTACCATCGCTGCAGGTGGAAGAGTTCTTTCGTCCGATGCCGATCACACGAGTCTTTGGCGTTGACCGTCGTATCGATGGATTAGTCAACATTCGTGGCCGAACGGGCGTGGTAATCAATATGCGGCGTTGCCTGGACGTACCACCAAGACCATCACACGAGTCGTGCGAAATGATTTTGCTGGAGACCGCATCGGGACTAGTCGCAGAAGCGAGAGACTTAGGCCTTTTTGCCTTCGAGGAACCGCTCGTTCTATGTGTCGATTCGGTTTCACATATTCATACTTTAGATGGGGACGAGATTCATCCGCCTCCAGCTAATACACTTCAACCATTCGTGGACGGAGTTGTCCAAACCGAAAAGTATTATTTTACGATGCTATCCATTAAGAAGCTCGTTGATGCAATCATTCATAGCCAATGCGCGACAGCTTCCTAGTCGCGGCAATCGAAATCAATAGACCGTTTCCATCGTCATCCATCCTTCGAACAGAAAACCATTGTTTGGCCGGGTTTAGATAAAGTCATGATTACAGAACAAATTGCAGAGAATAAATTCAGCATTTTCAATTCGTTGATCACCAACGACCACCGCGAATTTTATGAAAAGATCATCAACGAGCTGATTGGTATCTCTCCGATTTGCAATCAAGGTAAATGCACCGCAGCGGCTATCAGCGAAAACGCAACGGAGCAAGAACAAATAACCGACTTGATGGGCCGTGTGGAGACATTCGCCGCTGAATTGCACGACGGCACGAAGAATTTATTTGATCAATTTTACTTAGCCAAGGAAGATTTTTGCCGGTCCATTTACTGCACAACGGCTTATATCAAAGTCAATCTTATCGATCGAACATTGCTTGAGCGGACGTGTGACGTCCGTTGGTGGGCGATGGAAACGGCGTTCGTTGAATGCCTGGAACGTGTTAACAAAATCAGTAAGTCGCTTGATAACCAGCTTAACGAACTGAATGAATACTTGGACGCAGCGAAGGCGGCTTTCGAAGTTCCAACGTTGGAAACCAATTGGACAATGCGGGATATTTCCAAGTATGTCGATGATGTCCGCGACTTTGCAAAGCGGAAATTAGAACTCATGTTCAATCAAGCTGTCTATGGTCAGTTCAAAGCGAAGGTCGATACGCTGGCAGAACAACTTGGAAAGGGTAAAAGCCAAGAAGGAACTCTGGCAATGCTTCAGAAGGTTCTCAAGAATCTTCAAGAAGTCCACGATCGCGTGAGTGTTGCGTGTGGAAGGTTAGAAGATATCCGAAGCTCGTATACGCTTTATCGAGATCTGGTTATCACTACACCTGATGGCGTTGTGGTAGCAAATGCAAATCCCGAAACACGCGCTAAAGTACTCGGAACTAATGTGAAGCAGGAAGTCTGGTTTAGTCGCGTTCAGAAATCAATTGATTCAACTGAATATGTTATTGAAAAGACTGCGAAATCCGTCATTGATTCAGCCAACAGCTTGGTCTTTAGCACTGCCTTACGCAGCAAGACGTCTAATTTAGACGCGACGATCGGCGCGATGGGAGCTTTCTTCGATCTGGAAGAAGAAGCACGGATCATCCTGAATGATTACATGCCACGCACTGCCGATGGCGATACGCGGGAAGGTTGGTTTTCGTTTTTTACCGATCAAGATGGCGTGATTGTCGGTTCCAGTGACTTAGACATTATGCAAATTGGTGAACAAGCACACCTACCACGCAAACACCGCAAATTGAAGCCCGGTGGAAGTGTTAGCAGTTATGCGAACGTGGAAGGGAACGATTCGGCAGTCTTTTCTTCGATGTCCGATGGCTATTTAGACTTCGCAGGGCTTGGTTGGAGCTCTCATCTGGTCGTTCCAACGGGCGACATCTTTGGTAGTGAAGCGAATTGCCAAGTCAATGGAATCACACCGGACGAGCTGATGCGGTCGCGATTGATTCCTGAGATCAATAAAGATACCTATGTCAAAGTCCAAGATGATAAGCAATCGATCAAGCTGATCTCGCTAAACGGAATTGTCTTCGCATCAAAACTTGGAAAGCGTGGCGTTGCACTCGGGCCGGTTTTTGAGCAAATTACCGAAACTGGCGACTTTGCAACGAGCAAGATGGAAGAGTTGTTACGGGAGATGGCTTTTGGTGAGTTGCGCCTGAACCTTCAAACACTGGAAACGTTTTCGAAACAGGCCATCGATCTGATCGACCGCAATCTCTTTGAACGATCGGCAGCCATTCGATGGTGGGCGACAGACCAATATTTCTGGAAAGTACTAGCAGAACCGACAGATGAGAATATTCAAGCGGCAACGCGTCGATTAGGAGACATCAACAGCAGCTATTCAATGTATCGCAATCTGATTCTCTCCAACCGCATGGGTAAAATTGTTGCAGCGTCCACTCCAGAGCTAATTCCTGATTACAAAGAAGTTCGTGTTGCAGATCATCCGTGGTTTACAAAAGCCATGCGCAGCAAAGGAAATGATGAGTACGCCGTGCAAGATGTGGGAAAGACGGAATTGGAACGAAACTCACGAAGTTCATTGATCTACTCCGGCGCTGTTCGTCAGAACGGTTCGCGAACAGGAGAAGTAATCGGTGTCTTGGGGAGCTTGTTCGATTGGGTAACCGAATCGGGAAAGATCCTCAAGACCTGCTTGCCCAAGGACAAGAACGGTAAACGAATTCAAGGCTGCGTTGCGTTTTATGCGAGCAGTGATTTAGAGGTCATTGAAACAACCGATGGCCAACTTATTCCAATGGGAACGATTCCGGAGTTGCCTGTCGAGCATCGTGACTTACAACCTGGCGAATCTGCCTCGGGAATCCTACGACTGAATGGTCATGTCTATATCATCGGATCATCTCGAAGTAAGGGATACCGAGAGTACCGCGGTATGGGGTGGTCAGCACATATTTTGCGTCCACTGTTTTAGTGCAATTTGACACCGTCCTTCGTACTCTCAATCAGTTCAAAGGACAGAACTCATACTCGATCCTGGTTTTTAGCATCGAATACGAAGACCGGGTAAGTAAGAAAATATTATTTGACAACAGTTATCGATATTCATAAATCTGTGAAAGGATTTTAATTATGCCTGCTAGTTGCGAAACCTGTCCGTTGAAAATTTGCTGCAATCCTAAAGGACCGATCATTGTTGAAGGGGACGTAAACATTGTTGATAAGTACGGACGTCCCTTGGGAGGGGATAAACGTAAGAAAATGCACGTTCTGTGTGGCTGTGGTCAATCGCTGAATAAACCATTCTGCGATGGCGCACATAATCGTGATGGTGATGACGATGATATCGAAAACTAGTTCGTGGGCCCTTCCGTCAATTTGAGTTTCGAAATTCGTCGGTTTTTAGTACACCAAACATTACCCACTAGCTACTAACGTGAGAACATAAAATGTTAATCAACGCCACCAATCCTCCTATTACCATCCAGCGTCGAGCTTGCTCGGAATCGCTAATTGGATTTGTGAAGAGCTGGATTCCTGAGAACGTAAGTCCAGGTAATTACAGCCAGTTTAGCCCTTCTGACGTTTGGCAGAAACGCATAGAAACCGTCATTGCCGAGGCTTCGTACCTGGGCTTCACACGATTACTTCGTCTTTGTCGCGCGATTGAAGTCTCCCTGAGTCTTTCCATGTTGAAGAATGGATTCTCTGGGAATGCAATGACATTGGTTGAGGTTGAGTCGCTTGCGAATGCTTGGCACGCGATTCGCATTTTGGTCACGCAATACGAAGATTCCCAACGAGTCGATGTCCCGTCGGAAGTGGCTGGGTTGAAAGAAGCTTTTGGATTCACTGACGCCGATCTTCACAACATGGTCGCGATCAATGCGATTACAGATTTAGACGCCTGGAAGAAGGAATATACCGGCAATTTAATATCTTCTGAGGCTTCTTCTGATCACGTAGACACTTCGGTCTATCGGAGTGCCTCTATCGATACACTCGACAAGTGCATCGAAGAGGAGACATGGATCGTTTCGCAGTTGATATCCCTGGCTGAAGATTTGTCTGCAGGGACTTATTCAGATCGGCCTGCCCAAAAGCTGATGAATATTCTTCGTCGGCATCGTTTCTTCAATCGCGTTGATCGAGTATGTATGGCCGGTCGAGTTCACGACACCAATCAATTAGTCGTGGTTGATTCGAGTACTAGCGTTCGTGGCGGTGAGAATACCCTCAAGAAAGGTTACTCGTGCTTCGTCAATCCAGAGGGTTCGCTCTTTAAGATGACTCCATCAACCATCCGGATTTTTGGTGAATGCAATCGCGTTCTCGCAACGTTCGCGGAGCAACACAAGCCGGCCCAACGCTCGATCGCACTCATCGCCGACTTAGGACTCCGAAGCGGTCTCTGCATGGCGATGGGTCGTGCGGAGAATACTCAGGGTTTTCTCTTCTTAAATTCGCAAGAGCCTGAATTGTTTGAAGAAATTACGACGCGATACGCTCCGTTGCTATCCCTCTTTTCGATCGTCGCGACGCTCGCTATGGACGCTAATGGGTTTCATCGCGATGCCTACCACCACAACGCCCGATTTGATTCCGTACTACCTAAGAAAGCTGTTCGATTCGATCCGAACGAGTTTGCGAAATTTCTTCGTGATGGAATGACCGTCCTAACAAATCAAACATATGATGTGAAGGTTACTTGCGATGTACAGGGCAACAACTTTCTCTACGTGCCGAAAACCTCGATCAGCGCAATCGCGGATTTCGTCATGCGAGCAGGGTACGAAGTAAGTAAACCACTCGAAGTGAACGTTACGCGTTCAGGTAATCAAATTCTATTTGCAATAGCGATCACGGATGCCATGAAAGCTGTTGGTAAGTCAACTTTTAACGCGAGAATAGTCGCGTCCCAAAACGCGGATCTCAAACTTTTACCGATCCAATTAGAGCTTGAACCCGATTCGCTTCAAGTACGAGTTCCATATGAGCCAACTTTGGATGGAGCCGTAGGACAACCCTACAGCATTGCCTACTAATATCG
>JANODQ010000296.1:0-2773 GCA_031412775.1 Pirellulaceae bacterium
CCATCTCCGCGATTTCTGCTTCCAGCTTTGCACACACTGGTACGACGTTCGCGTTTCGCTTTGCCGCGTATTCTCGAACAGCCGTGACCATGGGCGTTTTCCCCTGCAGATCGTTTTCGTCCACGTTCGCGATGTATAGAATTGGCTTGGCTGACATGAGCCCGTAGCTGCTGATTGCCTTCTGCTCGAAATCGTCCAGTGTGGTGATCGATCGAAGGGGTTGCTCTTTCTCGAAATGAGCCATGCATTTTTGAATTGCTGATACTCTTAGTTTGGCTTCTTTATCGCCCGTCTTGGCTGAACGTTCTGCTTTGGGGAGAGCATTCTCCAGGGTTTGAATATCTGAAAGCATCAGCTCGATTTCGATCGTCTCCATGTCCGCGACTGGATCGACCTTGCCTGCTACGTGAGTTACATCAGGATCTTCGAAGCATCGTACGACTTGTAGGATCGCGTCGACCTCTCGAATGTGGCTAAGGAATTTGTTTCCAAGCCCTTGCCCTTCGCTAGCTCCAGCGACAATCCCGGCGATGTCGACCAATTTAAACATCGCTGGAATCAGCTTTTGCGGGGGAATAATCGCGGATATGCGACCAAGGCGTTCGTCAGGAATACTAACAATTCCTTCGTTCGGTTCGATCGTGCAGAACGGGTAGTTAGCCGCTTGAGCTCCCTGAGTTCCAGTTAACGCATTAAACAACGTACTTTTGCCTACGTTTGGTAAACCAACAATTCCCGCTTCCATAGTCCTATTCAATTCCTACTGAGCAAATGCGATAGCCATGAAAACCAGGGCTTTAAAAAACCGAACCCGATAAATCCGAAAATCAATTTGAGGAAAGTATCGGTCGGTTCGTGGAATTCAACAAGTGTACTGTGAATCGAGCTTAAAGCGAAGGTTTGGGCTCGATCGGCTATCAGCGGCAAGAATCGACGAACAGCTTACGATTTTCCAATTGTATGGACTTCAAAGCCGTCTTTTCTCCAGTCCTCTCGATTGAGAACGTTTCGTCCGTCAAAGACAAACGCCGGTCGCAACATCGACTCCAAAAGGCGAGCTCGATCCAAGGTTTTAAATTCGTCCCATTCGGTAAGGATCGCAATTCCATGCGATTGATTGGCCGCTTCATATGCACTTGGCAGGACTGTCACGTTGGATGCGACAAGCTGTTTATGCTTTTCCGAAACGCTCCCCATCGGGTCGGCGAAGGAGGCGAGCAATTCCGCACGAATCTGCTCCTCAGGAACTCGCGGGTCAAAGATGCGAAGTTTAGCTCGTTCGTCTAGAAGGCTTCGGCAGACATGGATCGCAGCCGACTCACGTGTGTCGTTCGTGTCTTTCTTGAATGCAAACCCAAGTACTGCGATCTTCTTGTCTGAAACGGTGTTGAACATTGTGCGAACAATACGTTCAGAAAATCTTCGCTTTTGATAGTCGTTCATGACTACGACTTGTTCCCAATAATGAGCGACTTCTTTTAAGCCAAAATGCTCGCAAAGATAGACAAGATTGAGAATGTCCTTTTGAAAGCAGGAACCTCCAAAGCCAACCGACGACTTAAGAAACTTCGGTCCAATGCGAGAGTCGGTCCCGATCGCTCGGGCAACTTCATCCACATCCGCTCCCGTCGCCTCGCACAGAGCCGAGATAGCGTTGATCGATGATACGCGTTGAGCCAGAAAAGCATTCGCGGTCAGTTTGGAAAGCTCGCTGCTCCACAGGTTCGTTGTAAGAATTCGATCTCGCGAAACCCATCGCGAGTAAACAGATGCAAGCGTCTCGACAGCCGCATCGGATTCCCCGCCAATCAAGATTCGATCTGGATTGAGAAGATCGGCGACCGCAGTCCCTTCGGCGAGAAACTCGGGGTTACTCAAAACGTCAAACGTTGCTTCTTTGGTTGAATTCTGAAGAATTCGTTTCACCGCTTCAGCAGTTCGCACAGGGAGCGTGGACTTTTCCACAATGATCTTGTGCCCCTTCGATACGGCTGCGATTTGACGAGCACACTTTTCAACAAACTCAAGGTTTGCTGCCCGCCCCGCCCCGACACCAAATGACTTTGTAGGCGTGTTTACAGCAATAAACACGATATCGGATTCAGCTATCGCTTCGTCTACTTCGGTAGAGAAACGAAGATTGCGTCCAAGTGCTTCGCGGACGACTTCATCCAAACCTGGCTCGTAGACAGGGAGATCTTGCGAGTTCCAGCGATTGATACGCTCTTGGTTCAAATCCACTACGTGAACATAAATATCAGGGCATTGCTTAGCAATCATCGCCATCGTCGGTCCGCCGACATAACCTGCCCCGATGCAACAGATCTTAAGATCCTTTTTTATGTTGTATTTTGTCGACGCAAGGACCACGTTTGACTCCAATGTGAAAGCTATGTTGTTTCCCGAACAACCATGCTAATCAATTGGCCCCCTGATTTAAACCATCATCAGCGTTCATGTGGGCTGAACCGGCATATACAGATCGTAGAAAGTTGGATCGCATCGATTACGACGATAGCGACGAGTTCTCTGAACTCACGATTGCTACCTTTGGCAACACCGATGTGCTATCGACAGAATCATCCAGGCTCATGCTAACCGTATCTTCGTTAGCAAGAGTCGTTTTTGAACCGCTCTGAATCTCGGGCTCGCTCGCAAGTTCACGCAAGACAGACTGAAGCCCCTCCATCATTTCGGCAAGTTCATTAAGGACAGATACTGCATTTACATTCTCCATCCGACCGATGAGTACCATTTTTCCGAGAGGTCTACT
>JANODQ010000297.1:0-17645 GCA_031412775.1 Pirellulaceae bacterium
GGCGGTCGGTACAGCGAATGGAAGGTCGGGTGCAAAGCCAGGAGGCACTTTCGACGCGTCCCTGGAAGCCTGCAACTCTGTAGTCGCATGGCCCAGCGGATGACTCGATGAAATATTGTCGTTTGCGTCGCTCACTTCAACAGTCCTGCCAATTCTGCTTAAACTTCACACCCCACTTTGCCCACCCAAATTGTAACCTCCCCGAGTTAACTTGTCTTAAATCAATTCCTGCCTTGTTCCAACATCGTGGGTTAGTCTTCAAGAAACCAGCTTTATGCCTCGCGAACAACAATTAATCGGGGGCAGAAACCGGGTTTTGCGAGGCCAAATCTGGGTTCTCTATGGTTGCCGGGCGATCGATATCTCCGTTGACCGCATAGGCTTCCGCCGATACTCTTCTGAAGTCGGTAAATTGCGTAAAATTTGCCTAGTTTTCAGGTTGTAAGCGACGTTTTTGGGATGAACTAACGCATTATGGAATTGCTCGAGAAAATTTGGGAAGGCACTGGATCAGTTTTTAACGGAGTCCTAGCCGGATTTGAGCGGAGCATGACCGGGCTGTTTGGTTCGCAAAACGCACGATTTATCAGGCGTTACCAAGAAAAAGTCAAGAAAATCAATGAGCTTGAGCCCAAACTGATGGCTCTGAGCGACCAAGAACTGCGTGACATGACAACCCAGTTCCGACAGCGACTTGCCGCCGGTGAAACCCTTGATGATCTGATCGTCGACGCGTTTGCAGTCTGTCGCGAGGGTGGACGCCGCTTTCTTCGAATGCGTCACTACGATGTCCAGCTCATCGGAGGTATGGTTCTTCATCATGGAAATATCGCCGAAATGGTGACCGGTGAAGGAAAAACTTTGGTGGCCACTTTGCCCGCCTATTTGAATGCGTTGGAAGGGAAAGGCGTCCACGTAGTAACCGTAAACGATTATCTCGCACGTCGAGATATGGAATGGATGGCTCCCATTTATATGGGACTTGGACTGACCGTTGGTAACATTCAGTCCGGGATGGATCCAGACGAGCGGCAACTAGCCTATGCCGCTGATATTACTTACGCAACCAACAATGAACTCGGTTTCGATTATCTGCGCGATAACATGCGTTTGGCTCGCCGTGGCGATCCGCGATTTCCAAAGCAATTCCAGCAAGCTCAAGGTCCACTCCACTACGCCATCATCGACGAAGTGGACAATATTCTCATCGATGAAGCCAGAACTCCACTGATCATTTCCGGTCCGGCTCACACCGATATTGGAAAGTACTCGGAAGCCGATAAGGTCGCGCGACAACTGCTTAAGGAGACGCATTTTGTAGTCAATGAAAAGGACCACACCGTCAACCTTACCGACGAAGGCGTTCGTCACGCAGAAAAGCTAGCCGGCGTAGAAAGCTTCTACACCGCCGGTAACATGGAGTGGCCGCACCTGATCGATAACTCGCTGAAAGCTCACTACCTCTACAAGCTTGACGTGAACTACGTTGTCAAAGATCAGACCATTATCATCGTGGACGAATTTACCGGACGATTGATGGAAGGTCGCCAATGGTCGGATGGGCTTCACCAAGCAGTGGAAGCCAAAGAACGAGTAAAAATCAAAGAAGAAAACCAAACACTCGCGACGGTTACGCTCCAAAACTTCTTCAAGCTCTACCGCAAACTCTCGGGCATGACCGGTACCGCCATGACCGAAGCCAACGAATTTCTCAAGATTTATAAGCTCGATGTCATCGCCATCCCAACCAATCGAGGCATGCAGCGCATCGAGTTTGCCGATGTGATTTATCTGACTGAAAAAGAAAAATTCCGAGCGGTCGCTGACGATATCGAACGTGCATGCAAGTACGACGAAATCCAACCCAAGGACTCGGGGGCAATCGTCGGTGAAATCACGGAAGAGAATGACACATCGATCACGGTGAAGCTACGAGATTCGAAAGAAACTCAAACTATTGAGAAGTCGAAGATTGAATCGATCCAGCGCAAGGGCCGCCCCATTTTGGTGGGTACGGTATCTATCGAGAAAAGCGAACGACTCAGCAAACTACTCGAACAACGCGGAATCAAACACGAAGTCCTCAACGCCAAACAACACCGCCGAGAAGCTGAGATCGTTGCTCAAGCCGGTCGTGTCGGCGCTGTAACGATCGCGACGAATATGGCAGGTCGCGGTACTGACATTATCTTGGGTGGAAATGCCGAGACGATGGCTTGGGCTAAGCTGCAAGACAAATATCCAACACGTTTGGAAGTCCCCAAAGAAGAATGGGACCAACTAGTCCAAGAAATCGATGATCGCGAACAGATGAAATCCATGGGGCATGTCGTTCGCGAAATCGGCGGCCTCGCTGTCATCGGAACAGAACGCCATGAATCTCGCCGAATCGACTTGCAATTGCGTGGTCGTTGCGGTCGTCAAGGCGATCCGGGAAGTAGCCGGTTCTACTTGTCACTCGAAGACGATCTCATGCGAATCTTCGGTGGCGAATGGGTCAAAGGAATGATGGAAAAAATGGGCATGGGTGAGAACGAGGCGATCGAAAGCCGCTTCGTTTCCAAGCGCATCTCAGCCGCTCAAAAGAAGGTCGAAGAACGCCACTTCGAGTCTCGTAAGAGCTTGCTTGACTATGACGAAGTCATGGATCAACAACGAAAGAGGGTTTACGGCTATCGTCAACAAATCTTGGACGGAATCAGTTGCCGAACGCTTGTGCTCGAGCAAATCAAAGAACAGATTTCGCACAACGTTGAACAGGTAACTAACCCACTCTTCGGGGCGGAATCCTACGCTCGTTGGGCTGGAGGCGAACTGTCATGCCAACTCGAACCTAAGGACTTCCGATCGATCGACGCCGAAACTGCGGCCAGCTATGCCAGAGACCTCGCTGAACGCGAAGCCGAAACACAAATATTGGATGCGATCGATGAAAACCTACCGATAGAAGAAGAGAAGTCCGAATGGAACTTCGAAGCACTCGCGAAATTCGCTAACACGCGTTATGGCACTAACTTCAACGCAACCGCTTTGAAAAAAATCGATCGCGACCGAATGGACGAAGAAATCTACGAACGAGCCAGAAACCACATTGCTCAAATCGATCTGTCTGCCGGGGCGGAATTCCTCACCGAGGACTACGGCCCGCGGATGCTTTCCAATTGGATGAAGATGAAGTTCGGCATTAATGTTGAACCGTCGCATCTTGTTGGCGGCGAACCAGAACGCATGAAGAAGATGCTGATGGAAATGGCTGAAACATCCTATACGCAACGCGAGATCATGTACCCGGTGATGGCTGCCTTCACCGCTTTTCGTCAACGAGTTGGCGAGAATGAATACGCAATCGACGGTGCTCAGATTGCTCGCCATTGTGCCGAACGATTCGAAGATCCAACAGCACTGGATATTCAGTCGATGACGGGCGAGCAATCGTACGAGTTTCTGCAAAACGTATCAAAGCAGTCGTTGGAACGAGCCGCATTGATTCAGAAATCTGCTGATGAAAAGCTCTCTGAATTGAAAGCGATTTCCACTAGCAATGGTGACACAAATACCGAAGCGACTCGTGTCCAAAAAATTGGTGACTTGTTTAATTGGTTACGAGATCGATTGAACTGGCTTGGCGACAAAGAAGAACTTATCTCGCTCAACGATCAAGAGCTCCAAGGTGCGGTTCAACAAGCGATTGACGACAAGTACTACCGCGAAATCCGTCGGATGGAAAGAACCGTTCTGCTTCGAATCCTTGACGACACTTGGATGGGACACCTGCTAGCCATGGACCACTTGCGAAGCGCTGTTAGCTTCCGAGGCATGGGGCAAATGGATCCGAAAGTCGAATACAAACGAGAAGGAATGAAGCTCTTCGAACAGATGTGGTTTTCAATCGGCGAACGAATGACCGACGTGATTTTCCGTATGGAAGGTTTAGATGAAAACGTCGTGGCTAATTCCATGCGAGAAACAGTCGCTCGCCACGATGCGGCTCCAACGACAACCGACCTAGCGCAAATGGTCTCGCAGCAACAAGCTGCAGCTCTAGAAGCAGCCGACAATGCGGGAGCAGCCACATCATCGGACGAACCAGCTCGCGTTGATCCAATTCGACGCGACAACGTTCGTGTCGGTCGAAACGACCCATGCACCTGCGGTTCCGGCAAGAAATTTAAGAACTGCTGTATGCGCCGCCAGTTGTAGCTCGCATCGGTCTCTCACTGTTCGGTGACAGAGAGATTGTTTTTGGGAGTGCTGTAACTCGTCACAGCTTTAGGGCTAGTGACGTGACGAACCGAAAGAGCATCGCGTGATAACTCAATCGTTCGATTAGCAAAGACTTCTTAAATTGCTAGCCGGTAGAAAAATCTTAAAGCGGCGACTAGTCGCCGCAGTCCAAAGAGACTAAAAAATACTTGGTTCGCGGTTGGGGCTGCTTCCCACAAGAAAGTCAAAATCACATCCTTCGTGGGCTTGTGTAATGTGCTTGGCGAATAGTTTTTGATAGCCGCGTTCCCATGCTGGCTCTGGGGCTTGCCAAAGCGACTTGCGTTTTGCAAGTTCTTCCTCCGAGACGCAAAGTGTTAGTTTTCGATTGGTGATATCCAACTCGATCATGTCGCCGTCTTTCACTAAAGCTAAAGGGCCACCCAAGTACGACTCGGGTGAAACGTGAAGGATACACGCACCGTAGCTAGTGCCGCTCATCCTCGCATCTGAAATCCGAACCATGTCGCGAACTCCCGCTCGTAATAGCTTCTCTGGAATCGGCAATTGTCCCCATTCAGGAAAACCGGGAGCTCCCAACGGGCCCGCGCTTCGTAAGATGAGAACTGAATCGGCTGTAACATCTAGATTGGGATCATTGATGCGAGCTTTCATCGCGGGGTAGTCATCAAAAACAATCGCGGGTCCACGATGCTGAAGGAGCTTGGGATCTGCTGCAACCGTTTTTATCACGCAACCATCGGGCGCGAGATTGCCTCGCAAGACACACGTACCACCTGTAGCCGATACGGGATTTGATCGAGTCCGAATAATATTGTCGTCGATGACTGCGGCGTCACCAATTTGCTTATCAAGAGTGATTCCGCTGACTGTCATCGTTTCAGTTGCAAGCAGATCACGAAGCCGATTCAATAACCCAGAAAGTCCACCGGCGTGATGGAAGTCTTCCATCAAAAATCTTCCTGCCGGTCGTAAGTCGCCGAGCATCGGAATCTTTCGTGACCATGCATCGAAATCATCGAGTGTGATTTTGACTCCCGCACGTCCAGCCATCGCGATAATGTGGACAATTGCGTTCGTTGAGCCGCCGATGGTGAGTTGAGTAATAATCGCATTTTGAAAAGATTCGGCAGTCAAAATCTTACTTGGCGTAAGCTTCTCCCAAGCCAGTTCCACCGCGCGTCGTCCGGTTGCAACGGCCAATCGACTATGCTCGGCAACGACGGCCGGGATGCTGCTTGCACTGGGAAGCGTCATTCCCATCGCTTCAGCAATACAAGCCATCGTCGACGCTGTTCCCATCGTCATGCAAGTTCCAGCTGAACGAGCGATGCAATTTTCGATACCGGTCCAATCGCCATCGCACAAGTTCCCCGCGCACTTTTCCGCCCAATACTTCCAAGCGTCCGATCCGCTTCCTAGGGTTTGATCCTTCCATCGTCCTTTGAGCATTGGACCGGCCGGGAAAAAGATCGATGGAATGTCTGCTGAGATAGCTCCCATGATCAGGGCCGGGACGGTTTTATCGCAGCCCCCCATGAGGACTGCTGCGTCGATCGGATGGCATCGCAAAACTTCTTCAGTCTCCATCGCCAACAGATTACGATAGAGCATTGTCGTTGGCTTCATCAGCATTTCGCCGAGACTCATGACGGGGACTTCGACAGGAAACCCTCCTGCTTGTAAGATACCTCGCTTGACCTCTTCGACTCGTTGTGGAAAGTGCGAATGACAAGTGTTTAGATCGCTCCACGTATTCAGCAATCCAATCACCGGTCGATCGCGATAGTCCGTATCATCGAATCCCATTCCTTTCAATCGCGATCTATGACCAAAGCTTCGTAAGTCATCAGGAGCAAACCAACGGCCCGATCGCAAAGAAGATGGATCTCGATTACTGTCGGTGAAGTCTTGAGCCAATGAGTTAAACTTCAGTGTATTGGGTTTCAATGTATTAGAAGTTGGATTGATGGGGTTCGATGAAGAATTCATGGATGCTCAGGTGGAACGAAAAAATGATTTGCGTGGTACATGAAAGTTTAACCGATCCCGCAAGCCGTACTACGGTAGTGGAACCCGCTCCGTAGTATGAGACGATTACGCGGCGACTAGTCGCCGCAGTCCAAATTTGGACTGCTGTGACTTGTCACAGCTTTCGGGCGAGCGGTGTGGCGTGAAAGGAAATGGCTCAAAAGTTGGAACGCTACCGAGTTCACGAAGACTTCTTAGATTGACGACCGCTAGATAGGTCTTAAAGCGGCGACAAGTCGCCGCACTCCAAATTTACTTTACGGCTTTTCAGTTATCGGGCAGTCGCATTCAAAGCGATGGCAACCGGGGCAACCGGTACCATATTTGTCGCTGAGGGCCTTGGCAAGATCGACTCCGGCCACATTTGCGATGGTGGTTATCCAAGCGATCACGTCGGCAAACTCTTCGTGGAGATTTGCCATGTCGTTCTTCATGCGAAGTGCTGTTGCCAGCTCGCCAATCTCTTCCATCAACCAAAGGAAAGTTGCTTCGACTCCACGTGCAGCGTCCTTTTCGAAATACATTTTTCGAATCAGTTGCTGGAAATCGCTTACCGAAATATCGGGGCGTGCAGTCGAAGCGGACGATTCAGAATCGTTGATGATGGATTTCCTCGTCTACTTGAACTCGGTCTTCTTGATCTTCACGACACCTAGATTATTCATGCCGGGCTTGAGTGTGAATTCGACGAGTCCCTTTTTCCATTCGACAGGTTTTCCATCGAGTGTAACGCTATCGATGGATTTATCCATCTTCTCGTGCCAAACTTTGAAAGTGATCGGCTTACCTGCAGGCAATTTTTCGATCTTGAGAACGCCTGTGGCATCGCTGATCCCTGCATAGGGTTGATCGAAGATGAGCATGTAAGAGATCATCCAAGGGTGAATGTTGCACTGAACAGGTATCGGAGCTCGCTCAGCTTTTGTGAAGGTCACATCCTTCGATCCACCGGCGGGGATAAGCGGATTGACACCCGCGTTGGCGAAGACGTTGAAGAGAGCGTTGTGTCCCATTGGATCGGAATTCTTGACATTCACAGTTTGCCCTGGTCGGACGTTGAAGATGTGAGGTTCAAAAACGCACTTCACGTTATCGAGCACGACGGACTTTTCGGGAACTGCTTGCAAATCTGGGTGCGCATCAGACGATTCGATCCCCGACTTCTTTGGGTCTGGATAAACCACAATGTTCTTGATCCCTTTGGTTGTCGGATCGACGATCAGATCTTCGGCCATTGGCTTGCCAGCCTTCCAAAGGTCCACGCAAGCGGGATCCTTGTCCATCGCTAAAGGTTCAAGCTTAGGTAGCTCGGACTCGTCATATACAAAGGTCATTTGCAGGTCAGCCCATTCAGCTCCGATGGTCGAATGTTGTGGAGCTGAAGCGATAAAAAACATCCCAGTTGCAAATAGACCTATGGAAAGGTTTGCTGACAACTTACGATTTACTGAAACAAGAAGAGGCATTAGTTTGACTCCAAGCGGGGGACCCGTACTATTCGGTTACGGAAGGTTTGAAATTTCTTGATGGCGACAGGGACGGTGAGACGAAAAGTTCGCTGCTGTACGATGTCACTAATCCAATTATCTTATTCAGGCCACTTCGACCCGTCCACGCCCGTTAAAACGTTTCAAGAAACGAGATTTGGTGCCAACTCGGATTGATTTCTGCTGCTAAACTAGATCTAGTTCGGCTAAAATCTGTCATGATTGTGCTGATTTCAGGGCTTCATAGGTCCCTTAATGGACGGTAATAGGGCGCTGAATTTGAAATTTTGTAGCCGAGAAATTTTGTAGCCGAGAAAAATAGAAAATCCCCCGTCTTTTTGGAATCATGGAAACCAAGACCACGCAAAACACCTTTAAATATCCATCTGCCGGCCAAAGTCCTTGGAGTGCAACCCCATCCAATCGGACGAGCGGGGCTCGCGGAAGTGCTGCGTTTCAGCGGTGCTTGAACCTGGATTGTTTAGCGACTTACGACGTTGGAGAGACCCTGACGCGATGCCCGAAATGTGGTGACTTGCTCGATGTCACCTACGAATGGGAACGCGTAGGGCTGCCTAAAAAGCTTTCTGATTTTCAACAAATGTGGTCTCGACGTAACGAGCCACTTCGATTTTCTGGCGTTTGGCGATTCCACGAACTCTTGGCGTTCGCACCTCAAGAAAAAGTAGTCACCGTCGGCGAAGGTCAAACACTGCTTCAGCAAGCCGACGCGGTTGGACGCTACGTGGGACTCAAGCCGGGTAAGCTGTACTTGCAATATGAAGGGATGAATCCTTCTGGCTCTTTCAAAGACAACGGTATGTGTGCTGCGTTTACGCACGCGGTCATGGTCGGAGCCAAACGAGCCGCCTGCGCGTCGACGGGTAACACAAGTGCTTCGCTGGCGATGTACTGTGCTGTAACACAATTAATGAAGGCGGTTATCTTCATTGGCTCGGGAAAGATATCTTACGGCAAGCTTTCACAGGCCCTTGAGTATGGTGCGCTAACAGTCCAAATCGCAGGCGACTTCGATGATGCGATGGCTCGCGTTCAAGAGATTTCGCGTGAACTGGGAATTTACTTAGTTAACAGCGTGAACCCGTTCCGATTAGAAGGCCAAAAAACGGTCATGTATCGTGTTTTGGAAGCTCTCAATTGGGAGTCGCCAGACTGGGTTGTTGTACCGGGAGGGAATCTCGGAAACAGCAGCGCTTTTGGAAAAGCCTTTATGGAGCTGAAGGAACTCGGGCTGATTGATCGTGTTCCTCGACTAGCCGTTATTAACGCCTCGGGTGCCGACACGCTCGACATCCTTTTCAACCAACGCGACTTGCGTTGGAACGAAGGTCGCCCCGCGATGGAAAAGGCATGTTACTACTATGATGAATTGGACAAGGCACATCTAAAGGCCGACACTATTGCTAGTGCCATCGAGATCAATAAGCCAGTAAACCTCAAAAAGTGTCTACGAGCTCTCGACCTTTGTGACGGTGTTGTTCGCCAAGTTACCGATCAAGAAATATTGGATGCCAAGGCACAAATCGGAGCTGGTGGTATTGGCTGCGAGCCAGCAAGCGCGGCAAGTGTTGCTGGAGCACGCAAGTTACGTCAAGAAGGAATTATTTCCGAGACCGACCGCGTTGCCTGTATCCTTACCGGTCACCAACTGAAGGACCCAACCGCGACCGTCGCCTACCACACGACTGATCAAAGCAAATTCGAAGAAGTGCTTGGCAGTCGTGGCGTCTCGCGTGCTTCATTCGCCAATCGCGCGATCGCTGTTCCCAACGAACTTGACGCGATCGTGAAAGCCATCCAGCTCTATAGCTAGGTGATTTTTCAATCTAATTTCTTGGTAGCCGAATTCGTAAGAATTCGGAAGTCTTCAAGAATACGTTGAAACGCTGAAGCGTTCAGATGTCTTACGACATCTGCTACGAGCTTAAACCTACGCTTTTTCGTTGTTTTTTGGCTTGTCGGACGCGACTGGTTCGATCTCTTGTGCTTCGACAGCTTTCGGATCATCGAACTCGACTTCGATTAGATCACCTTCTAGATCATCTTCGATAAACTCGCCTTCTTCTAATTCACTGTCTTCTGATTCATCTTCTTCGAATTCATCTTCTTCATCTTCGTTATCAACAAATTCATCATCATCGTCGAAGGCTACTTCTTCTAGTTCGCTCTCGTTCATGTCGCGGCTGTGTGCATTCGCTTTGGCGTCGGCAGCAGCTCTTCTTTCACCAGCTTTGATGTCGTCACGATCGTCATCACGTTTACGAGACTGAAGGTAGAACTTGATAGGCACCTCCCCGAATGGAAGGTGATCACGAAGGAAGCCTAGTAGATATCGCTGGTAGGGTCCGGTGAAGCCGGAGGGGAAATTGCAGATTGCCAAAAGTGTCGGTGGGGCGGTCGCGATTTGGGTAGCGTAATAAATCTTCGGACGTTTTTGCTGAACCATCGCAGGCTCTTGCATTTCAACCGCCGCCTTGACCATTTTGTTCAACGCAGGTGTTCCGACTTTCTCATTAGCCTGCTTGAAAAGCATTTGAGCGTGATTGAGAAGCGTCTTGACATTCTTGCCCGTTTCGCCCGTTACAAACGCAATGGGGCAGTAGGCCATTGTGGGAAAGTTTTCGCGCAGATAGGTCACCCATCGCTCGGTCGGTAACTGGCCGACTAGTTTATCCCACTTGTTGACAACGAAGATGCATGGCTTGTACTGTTCGGCGATGTACTGAGCAAGTTGCTTATCCACCTTGCTCATTCGTTCGGTGCAGTCGAAGAACAGGAGAACGACATCCGCGCGGCGGACGCTTCGTTGAGCCCGATGAAGCCCGTACCAATCGATATCGGTCTTGACTGATTTATTCCTACGTAAACCAGGCGTATCGATTGCATTGAACTTTTGACCGTCCAATTCAAAGTGTACGTCGACTGCATCGCGAGTCGTTCCGGGGACTTCGCTTACGATCACCCGCTGGGCCTGAGCAAGCGTGTTTACGAAAGTACTCTTACCAACGTTGCGACGCCCAACGATCGCTACCTTCATGACTGGCATAGCGACTTCTTCGCGAGTCGTATCCATGATCGGGAGACGCTCATGAATCAGTTCCAACAGTTCATCGCGACCACGATTCTGCAAAGTGCTTACACGCAGAAGAAAGCCTCGCCCGAGCTTACTGAATTCTTCAGCATTCAAATCTTGAGTTGGATGGTCACACTTGTTGACGACAAGAATAATTGGCTTGTCTATTTTGCGAAGTCGTTGAGCAACCGATTCGTCGAGCCCTGTAATTCCGGAGCGATTATCGACGACAAAAACCAAAACGTCAGCTTCGTCGATTCCGGCCTCGATCTGCTGTTCTACTTCCTTGGTTAAGTTATCGACATCCTGGATTCCCATCCCGCCGGTGTCGATAAGTTCAAAGTGCGTGTTCCGGTACTCCATCAGAGTCATCAGCCGGTCACGAGTTACCCCAGCCATGTCGTCGACGATCGCAAGTCTGCGGCCATCTAGCCAATTGAAAATACTACTTTTACCGACATTGGGTCGGCCGACTATGGCAACGCGTGGAATAGGCATGAGAAGCGACTGCTAGACAAATGGACCGGAAAATTGCCCAGAAATTGGGCTGGAAATTGGATTGGGAAACGAGAAATCGTGCGGTTTAGTACGTTCGAGCAATGCCGGTTCACGACATGCATTATTAAATAGGCTATTCGGAATCCACCAAGTCCGTTAGCCCAAAATGCCTTGACCGGATACTATAACACGCCATCGGACCTGCAGATTTTGCAGCAATTCGGCAGAATATTCCTTACCTAAACTTTATTTTCTACATGTCGCCTCGAAAAGTCATCGTTATTGGAGCCGGTCCTGGCGGCCTGACGACCGCCCTCCAACTAGCCGGTTCAGGAGTCGATGTCACCGTTATTGAGTCGCTGGATCGTGTCGGCGGGCGCTCCTCGGCAATAGAATCTGACGGTTTTCGCTTCGATGCGGGCCCGACATTTTTCCTTTATCCGCGAGTCCTCCAAGAGATTTTCCAGTCAATCGGACGGGATCTTTTCAAAGAAGTTCCCATGCATCGACTCGATCCTCAATACCGAATTAGCTTCGGAAACGGCGGGCAGTTGGATTGCACTCCCGACTTGGAGCGAATGGAAAAACAAGTCATCGCGCTCTCGCCGCAGGACGCAGGGGCTCTCAAGCGATACATGGACGTTAATCGAGTCAAGCTAGCCAAGTTCCGGCCGATTTTGGAGTCCCCCTTCAATAGCGTAAAGGATTTATTGCGACCGTCGTTGATCAGCGCGGCATCTCATGTGAAACCGTGGAAGTCGCTCGGCCAAGAGTTGGAATCGTTTTTCAAAGACCCTCGCTTAGTACTTGCTTTCTCATTTCAATCAAAATATCTAGGCATGTCGCCTTTTAAGTGCCCGAGCCTCTTTACGATCCTTTCATTCTTGGAATACGAATATGGAGTGTTTCATCCCTACGGCGGTTGTTGCCGAGTAAACGAGCGGATGGCAGAGATTGCACAAGAGATGGGTGTCAAGTTTCGACTCAGTGAACCCGTAACCGAACTCGAGTTCAAAGGCAAACGCGTTGTGGCCGTGAAGACTAATCAAGGTCGATACGAAGCCGATGCAACAGTCGTCAACGCAGACTTTGCTCACGCGATGCAGCACCTCGTTCCCGATCATTTTCGCAAGCGTTGGTCCAATGAAAAGATCGCTCAGAAAAAGTTTTCGTGCAGTACGTTTATGATGTACTTGGGTATCGATGGTCGCTACGAAGACCTACCGCACCATACTATTCATATCGCGAAAGACTACGAAGGAAACCTACGTCAAATCGAGGAAGAAAAAGTCCTTCCCATGGAGCCTTCGATTTACATACATAATCCTTGCATCGTGGATCCATCGATGGCCCCCGCTGGCAAGAGCACGATCTATGTGCTTGTCCCTGTTCCGCATCTTTCACCGAATACTCCTTGGGACGCAAAGCAGACCGCACTCTACCGCGAAGTAACTCTACAAAGGTTAGAAGAAGTTGGGCTCACCGACATTCGATCGCGTATTCGATACGAAAAAGTGGTCACACCTGCCAATTGGCGCGATGATTATTTTGTACACAAAGGAGCGACCTTTAATCTTGCACATAATCTTGGACAGATGCTTCATCTGCGTCCCCACAATCGCTTTGAAGAACTCGATCGCGTTTACCTAGTTGGCGGTGGAACGCACCCCGGGAGCGGTCTACCGGTAATTTACGAATCGTCGCGGATCACTTGTAAACAGCTACTTAATTTAGTCCCTAGCTGATAAGCAAACCGATAGGTAATCTACTCCTTGCGATAGGCTTCCCAAGATTGCTTTTTTGTTCCGACGGGTTGTGTTGCTGATGGTTCGGTTCGTAAGCCCAGATGTAGCCCACCTTCATCAGGATGATCCAGCCAGCGGTGGTAATGAAACGATTCGACGATTGGAAGACTTCCTACTTTTTTCATTGCATATATAAGCGATTGAGCTTGTGCTTGCTGAGCCTCTTCGCTGTTATCGGCGGTGTGAAAGCCTTGCTCGCTCAAGATCACGGGCCTCACGTTTCCTTGCAAATCTCGCATCGATGGCTGCTCCAGAAAACGTACGAGGACAGGTAGATTTTGAATAGTAATAAGTGGTGTATCAAAGCTATCGGTTGGTGATTTGTCTTCCCAAGCAACTTTTGCGAACAACGATTCAGGATACGGATGATAGGCAACTCCCCAGGCAAAATCGCCTTCGATTGCGCTAAATTGCTGAAGAGTTTCGATCACTTCGCGTGGCGATAACTGTCGACCAGAACCATCATCGGCCTGCACCCAGTGATGAGTCAGCGACGCGAAGACCCTTGCACCGGGTTGATACATTCTTGCCGTGTTATGAATCATTCGCATCGATCGATAATACGTCTCGGTCGCGATCGCACGAGGCTGTTTGCCAAGGTTCGTCCAGACGCTGTGAAAGTCGACTTCGTTATGGGCAATCCAATTTGTGATACCACCGAGCTTGCTCGTCGGATCGCAATATCGCTCGGCAATCTTGTCGAGAACAAACGCATAGACTCCTGCGCCACGCGAGGTTGTCAGGTCTGGCATTGCATAGACACCACCATCGGCCTCGGGATGTATCAGCGGAGACTTTGGACCGATGGAATCTTTGTTCACGATCAAGAGGATGGCTGAAACAACAATGTCGTTTCGTCGCGCAAGTTTCGTGAGGCGGTCGATTCCAGCAAACGCATCGTCGTTGAAGTAGATCGGCTTTCCATCCACTGGGATTAGCTCTCGCTTGGGCCCATTGGTCTCAGTGACAAAACGATTCATCACAAGATTCATGGTCACAGCCGTGATGCCTAGCTCTTTCAAATCGGATTCCGGTCCGTCGCTTACCCCCGAGAGCCCTTTTTGATTGCGTGGTTTTGGCGGTATCGCTACGGGGGCCGCAGGTGGGTCGAAGCTGGTCGCGAAAGTTCGGTAGGCATTTGTTTCTGCTGAATTGATCGGAGAAACCAATGCAAACCCGCTATGCAAGCGGTCGCGATTATCGATTCGTCGCGGGAATTCCATTTGGATATGACCATCGACGAAGCGATGTGTAAACTTCACAGGCAGCGGTTGCTTCTTATCACCAATAGAAAATTCGATAGGCATCTCAACCAATTTTGGAATCGCCTTTGGATCGACCGAGATTGCTTTGACGGTGATCAATTCTTTACCCATGTGCACCGATTCGATGGTCGCGAGTGACTGCGAAGCAAGATAGTTCGTGATCCGGTCGGCCGATTGCTTCTTCTGCAACTCGATGGCAATTCCGTTGGCGATTGATTCAATTTCTTTTTCCGAACGAGGCCGCAATTTTAATTTGCGAACTTGGATGGTAACGCCTGGTTTTGATCCGAAGTCGATCCGGAGGACTCGGGTTGCTGGCGGAAGTTTTTCCCCATGGGCAACAGTCAAGTCAGCCGTGTACGTGTACCAGCCTTCCGCCTGGCGAATCGTTGGCAAATCAAACTTGGTAGCTGCCGAGATTGGCGGACCGAAATAGATACTGGGATTCTTTATTGGCTCCACGCACAGATACTCGAACTCCAAGACTTCTTTTTCGTCGGTAATTTTGTCCGAGAGTTCCGTGACCACAAACGGGTCCGAGCCGGTTGTCTCAAGCTGCCATCCTTCGTTGATTTTTGTGATGCTTAGATCGTGCGCTGATTCAGGGCGAAGCCGCAGGTCAATCGCGTGGGCTGAGATTGCTGGAAGAAGGCATGCTAGAAAAAGCAAACCGCCAAGAACCAATGAACACAGTTTCTGGAATCGAATCATATTTAATTAGTTCTGAATTGGAGTTATCGCGGTTCCATAAGCAACCATCGATCGCTAGCAAAACCACGCATCGGAAAAGTTCACTCAAGCCGCAGAGTCTTCCTGGTCGATACATCTTAACAGTGTGCTGACGTTTCGTCGCCTAACCACGACCTTACAGCACGAGAAAGCATGCATCCATGCACGAGTGGAAAAATGAAAACTGCGGCAATCCCTTCAAATTCTAATCGCTTGGTGGAGAAAATCGGCCAAGTGAGTCGTGATTTGACGATGCGCTGCGGTAATTTTGTTTTTGACGTAGTGAGCGAACTTGGGGACATCGTCATCTTCGCCGGACAAATTTTTCTTTGGATTTTTACAGCTCGTCCAAAAAAAGAAACACTACTCCCAAATTTTTACGCGGTTGGAGTTCTAAGCTTGCCCGTCGTGGCGTTGACTGGAACATTTATTGGTATGGTCCTCGCGAGTCAAAGCTATACACAGTTCAAGAACATCGGCCTGGAGAGTCGCCTTGGAGCGGTCATTAACTATTCGTTGGTTCGCGAACTTGGTCCTGTTCTGGCTGCGACAATGCTGGCTGGCCGAGTTGGTAGCGCGATGGCAGCCGTACTGGGTACGATGCGGGTCACAGAACAAATCGATGCACTCATCAGTATGGGGGCTAATCCGATTCACTATTTGGTTGTCCCACGATTCCTGGCGTGCGTCCTGTTGATCCCTGCCTTGACCGTGATGGCCGACTTCATGGGTATTTTGGGGGGATACTTTTATAGTGTCATCTTGTTAGGAGTCGATCACTCGCAGTACATCCGAAACAGCCGCGACTTCGTCGGAATATTCGATTTTTTCGCCGGTATTTTCAAAAGCATATTCTTCGGTGGTACGATCGCTATTGTTAGTTGCTATCGCGGGTTTCATTGCCAGGCTGGAGCGGAAGGCGTTGGACGAGCCGCAACGGCGGCTTTCGTTTTGAGTTTCGTGCTGATCCTGGTGCTCGATCTGTTGCTGAATATCCTTTTGGACGTCGCTTACCTAGCGATATGGCCAGGGGGAGCAAAACTATTTTGATACTCGCTCCTGAATTCGATGTAAAACCAACTTCGAACGTTTCTACGCTTGTCGAGACACGTGAGATGTCGCTGATTTTCGGAAGGCAAACCGTACTCAATCGTATCTCGCTTTCCATACCACGTGGCCAAACCGTCGCGATCATTGGTGAGAGCGGTTGCGGTAAGACTATGTTGCTGAAGTCGCTGGTCGGTTTGATGAAGCCTACGTCTGGGAAAATTCTATTCGATGGAGTCGATATTCATTCATTGAACGACGTCGACATGACTCGACTGCGCCGTCGTTTCGGTTTTGTTTTTCAAAATGCGGCACTCTTTGACAGCATGACAATCGGTCAGAACGTTGCTTTCCCGACGACACAACATGGTGTTCCGGATGGCAAGAATTCAGACACGCTGGTCCTTGATCGATTGGCCGAAGTCGGATTGCCGGATGCGGTTATTGCTAAGCGACCCGCACAACTTTCAGGTGGCATGCGCAAGCGAGTAGGACTTGCGCGAGCCTTGATTCTCGAACCCGACTTGATCCTCTATGACGAGCCAACGACCGGCCTGGATCCGATCATGAGCGACGTCATCAACGAGCTTATTATGCGAACTCGCCGCAAGTATCCTGTGACAAGTGTGATGGTTACTCACGATATGCATTCGGCTAAGAAAGTGGCTGATCGCATTATTATGCTTTACCCGTACTCCCGTTTGGCCAAAGGCGAATCTCAAGTTCTATTTGATGGAACGCCTGATGAAATTGACCATACGCAAGATCGACGTGTTCGCCAATTTGTTCGCGGAGAAGCCGGTGAGCGATTGATGGAAATGCGAGCCGCGCGTACTGAGAACGCCGGGCTCGGCGACTTGGACACCCTCAAACATCTTGATGCGAGGGGAGAAGAGTAATGGAAGAAAGTGGCTATCGCTTTGGTGTCGGCGTCTTGGTCTTAGCATCCGCAATTGTTGGCGTGCTACTGATTGCATTTTTTGGAGCAGTACCGACATTTCTGCTAGACCGTTATCGAGTCACCATTACTTTTCCAAGTGCTCCAGGTGTAGGCCCGGACACACCTGTACGTAAAAGTGGTGTCGATATCGGACGTGTTGCAGGGATCAAGCTTTTAGATGGAAGCGCTGGTGTCAATTTAGAGCTTGAGTTGGATCGAAATGTAAAGATCACGCAAGGCGAGACCTGCAAGATCTCCGCCGGTTCGCTCATCACGGGTGACGCGATCGTCGAGTTTGTACCTGCAACAGAACGCGAGATTTTGACTCGTTTCGATGGAGCAGCTGGTGGGCTTCGAAATGACTTTCTCGATGCCGAAGAAAAACAACTTGCCGACACGCCGATGGCTTCGGGTGACTTACTCACCGGAGGCGTCGTGCAAGCAGATCCATTAGATGTCTTGATGAAGATGCAGGGTAACTTTTCACAAACATTTTCCGCCATCGATCGAGCAAGTCAGAAAGTC
>JANODQ010000298.1:0-2449 GCA_031412775.1 Pirellulaceae bacterium
TCTGTTTTTTCAATCCAGATTTGCAGTCGCTCGCTAGTCACCGAGAAGTCGCCTTGCTCGATACGACAATCGCCTAGAATTTCATAAACGTCGTAGCTGCCACGTTGCTGCCCGCTCCCAAATTTGCCTGAAATTCGCACCGGGAGTCGCGGTTCGACTGTTGGAAAAGCAATGTCTGCTCCAGTCGCAAATTGATCGATCGGCAGATCAATTAAAACGGAAGCAATCGCGATCGCCAACAACGGAGTCATCACGCGCGCGAAGAACCATCGAAATGCTTTCGGGGCACGCCGCACCACGCACGAGCCACGATGAGAATCGCGTCCGCTTGCTATGGGTTGACCATCGATTTTCGATGGGGGTGGCCGATGGCGAAATTCCACTCAGAATTCATTTCTTGTGGGATGTATCAAAATCATTCGATTGAAATATGCCGCTGCAGACAAGCCTTTCCAATCGCGAGCGCTCCGTCGCTCTGGGAAGATCAACGCAAAAACATCCTCAACGGCACCTTTCGGGGGGCACTCAGAGGCTCTCTGCACCGACTTCTTCGCCGGACTATAGAATTCCGCCGATTTTGTCTCAAGATGAACCCAAACAGTTTGGGTTGCCCAGATTGTCATGCAGATTAGCTATCTAGCCAGGATTCCCAGATTACTCAAAAGCCCACATCGGTTTCTATTAAAATTTCAGAGAGCCGCAGGCAAGAACCTTGCGTGCTATCTTCTTAACGAAGGCAGAGTCAAACCCGTGGATAACGCCATCGGCTCAGTTTTTGTTAGCGTAGACGCTTGGTGAGATGGCGATTAGCTAGCTGAGATTACCGGTTTTTTATTTGACCTTAATTTTATTAAACTTTAAGACGGATGGATCGACGAAAAATCGAAGTTGGGGAAATGGTCTTTCCAAACTTGGGAAACGGGTGCGTTGACGACTACCCATGAGGCGTCCTTGGGGTGCCGGAAAGCCAGATTAGCGGCATGCAGGGCCGTGTGCTGCTCGTGACTGCGGTCGCTAGTGCATGTCTCTTCTGACGCATCTTCTTGTGGGCCATCTAATGTCGGCTTCCAATCGAATTTGCTCCCATAAGCACTATCTCCCAGGATTGGAAACCCGCGCGAGGCGAACTGCAATCGGATTTGATGCATGCGACCTGTTTGCATTTCGATATCCAAGATCCGGCCGATATCGTTCTGGTGGAGCGTCCGATAGTGGAGCATGCCCAGCTTCGCCCCTTCGCTTTCTTGAGCGACTACTTCCGCGTGAGCGACATCTGCGATCTTTCGCATCCAATCCTCTAGTGTGTCTTCGTCCTTGAAATTTTTCGATTGCCCACCGACTAAATTTGGTATGGCAACAAGATAGCGTTTGCGGATTTGTCGGTGAAGGAATTGCTGACTTAAGTTTGAAAGCGCCTTGCGGTTGCTTGCTATGAGTAATGCTCCTGTGGTGCCACGGTCTAATCGATGCGGCGGTTCTACAAACGGCTGCGTATCCGTCGATTCGCTCACGGCAAGTTGTTTGCGAAGGATTGTTTGAATGCTTGCAACACCGAATGTCGAGGTCGTAAGAATGCCACTCGGTTTATTGACCACGAGGAACAGTGGATCGCGATGAAGGATCTCAATCATTCGCCGATGACTTTCTCGCTAACGTTCTCAGGCGAGTTATCAGACGCGTTCTCAGGTGTGACTTCAGATCCGGCTTCATTTGGATTAGTGGTTCGCTTGCGTGGTAATCGATGTCGCTTTTCATCGCGGGTAAGCATTCCCCATCGAAGGGCAACATCTTGATCGTATTGCTTTCCAAGAGTCAAAGCGGTCATTGCCTTGGCGAGTTCAAAACCGAGATAGAAAGCGTGGCTGACATCGACGTTTCGAGATTGAGGCATTTCCAATAAGCGACTCATCATTTCAAACGGATCGGTGCCACGGATGAAGACCTGTGAGGCAATCAGATGAATCTGCTCGCGATCGACTATTATTCGATAATTGTTGTCTTTGATGGTAGCAGCGAGTTGCTCCAACGCGGCCTGCGAATAGTGGAAGACCTTAGGGTCACGCAGCATCACTAGCCGCTGATCGATTTTCTTGGGTGGCGTCTTATGACGGACCGAGTAAGCCACAATCTTTCGTGCAATATCACATTCGCGAACGCAGCTTTGAGCCCAAGAAATAACCTGAGTGGTCAGAACACTGTGAATCTTCCACTCCTCGCAAATCGCTAACAAAAGTATGTTTATTCCAGCCGAGTCACAATCGGTAAGCTCCGTAATGTTACCGATACCCATCATCATAGGTGCGTCGGGAAAGTGCTGGCGAACTTGCCGATAACGTTGGAGGGATTCTGCAAAACCACAACCGATTGGCTCTAGAATCGGGTCGATGCGAAAAGGAATATTTTCCTTACTGAGAAGTTCAATGGACGTTTCGATACTTTGAAGATATCG
>JANODQ010000299.1:0-6030 GCA_031412775.1 Pirellulaceae bacterium
CCCTAGTCCAGGCGCACCTGGTTCCGATCTCCACTGCCGTTGATGAGCAAACTCGGTTAACGAATTTACTCCCGTTTGAGCTCGAATAATAATGTTGCCACCTTGTCCACCGTCGCCACCGTTGGGACCGCCTCGAGGCACGTGCTTTTCACGACGGAACGCCATGCAGCCGTTTCCACCACGGCCAGCGATGAGCTCAATTTCAACGCGATCGACAAACATGGTATTCGGAGACTTTTATAAGTGAAGAAACGAAGCCTGATCAAAACAAAAAAGGGAACCCAAATCAGGCTCCCTCCGGATGCAATTTGATTAACGATTGGAAAGTGGCGTGGGCTTCCAGCCTGTGTTCTTGATGTCCAAAGGCCGGAATCCTGTATCACTCATCTTGCAGGACGCAAACTAAGCTGATACCGCGAGTGGCTTGACGTTGATACGGCGACCTTCTTGGTCGAAGTAAACGTTGCCTTCGATAAGCGAGAAAATAGTGTAATCGGTACCAATCCCAACATTGCGACCGGGGTGCCATTTGGTACCGACTTGTCGAATAAGGATGTTGCCTGGAATTACAAGTTCGCCACCGAACTTCTTAACACCGCGTCGCTGAGCGTTGCTATCGCGACCGTTTCGTGTCGAACCCTGACCTTTTTTGTGTGCCATTTATCAAACTCAATCAATATTTGTGTGGGGGTCGTTCCGAAAACTGACGAACATCGACCACGAAATCACTGGGAACCCGATACTCTTCCCACTCGAGGGATCGAGAGTTTATCGGTAAACCCATTGATAATCAAGGCGTTTTTCAAGACCAAATTGCTTCAGAACGTACTGCTGCTCAGATGAATCCAAGAAAGCGGGTACCCCTAACCGCACACGGTCCTGCGTTTGGGAAAGAGAGTCGCCCGGACGCCAGAAGTGCAACTCAAGCGTTTTTCGCTTGTAAACGTTGTTGCCTGCTGAGTCGACTTTTACTTGGTAAGCGTTCGTAAGACCCTTTACTTGAACCGTCAAGAAGTCCGCACGACCATCGACGTCGGTCCAAGTAGCAATTCCCCACACAGGATTGTCTTTGTCGCCATTGCTTGGAAGGATCTCGGTCCTGGAAATCTGAAAGGTGTCCAAAACTGGCTTCCCGATACGCTCTTTGGCTGCGATTTGGGGAATGACGGTCGAAAGAATCTGAGAGTCGCGAACAACGTTCGCCTGGGTGTCGGTCAATGTGAATCGCGGAAGGAATCGAACTGAATTGAAAATAACGGGCTTGGGAGGCTCGGGGACCGATTCTCCATCTTCGCTAACAGTGAGGCTCGGAAGAAGATCGCCGCCGATATATCGCACTCGGTAAACCAAGTACCAAACGAGCTTGCGTTGCATTTTTCCGGAAGCCATAGGTACGTCTGCTTCGATTGTTCGAAGGGGCTTAAAAGCAAACTCAAGCCCCCATATAGGATGCCGAAGCGTGACGTCGCGGCCCATTTCCAGAAGCGTTTCACTACGCGAGGCAAAATTTGGCTCTGACTTAGGAAACCCGGGGCCGCTCCACTCCAACTCGGGGTGTTTCGCAACGTAATCCAAGCTCAACGGTCCAATCGCAGTGTCATTCGCGTTCTGGCTTGGCGGAATGACAGTCAAAACCCCTTCAGCCAATTCCCGAGCAGGTAGCATTGGAACGTTGCGAGCGACGGGAACCGAGATCCCCGACTCGCCAATACCTCCAACGCGTACCACAGAATCTTGAGCCGAAGCGACTGTCTCGAGTCCGCACAACAAATTTCCGGCGATAAACGTCCCGGCAATGATCGTTAGAAGAATAAAAAACTGGGGCGCAACAGCCACCACAATAGAAACGAACCGAAAACGATTCGATACAGAATTAGAATTGCGAGCCTGTAGGAGATTCATCGTTGGAAGATACGCCAAACCAGTGAGGGAACGCCATAGCCCTGATTTTGAGGATCGCACGGCAATTGCCAAAGTATAATTCGGTGTTACCGGGCGGGTCAACGAATCCATTCCCTTTTTAGAAATTTAAGCCGGCTTTCCGGTTGTTATGCCGGATGTAGTTTGGGACCCCCGTCCCAAACAATCATGTGGACGGGACGGTGGTCCGATCCCGCGAACGATGTTCATATCGCTTTTGGTCTAATCTTTGCTTACGAGGCCCCCATTGAAGCTATAAGAAGTTATCTTCACTATTTGTACCGAATGTGCCTGATTTTAGGGCATATCGGAGTGGGTTTCGGCGCAGATAAAGGCTAATCTTTGCTTAACTCGTTTCGGCTTTCGGCGAGACGGGCTGAGTCGTCCATATTTTTTGATAGGTTTTGCACGATGACAAATGGGCCTGGCATGGCACAGACGAGTAGTTCCTCATCAAGTAACTCGACTGGTAACTCGACTGGTAATTTGAATGGCACGGAGGATGGGGCACAGGACTCTCAGATAGCAGCAAAGGTCGAGTCCGCAAGCAACATCCTTAATGGATACGATACGGATGGCTTCTACGACGAAATGTTCACCGTCCAGGGGAAGCCCCGTCCGAGCGCCGAACGCTTAGTCCAAAGACTAGCTACGCTCGACCAGGTCGAGATGCAGAAGCGTCAGAAGGCAGCCGACCGAGAATTGATCAACATGGGGATCACCTTCAACGTCTATGGCCACGAAGCTGGGACCGAAAAGGTCTGGCCTTTCGATCTGATTCCCCGAATCCTTGACGCCGCAGAGTGGGCCCAAGTCGAAGCGGGTCTCATGCAACGTATTCGCGCTTTGAACATGTTTATCGATGACATGTATCACGACCAAAAAATCATTCGCGACAAGATTGTCCCTGAATACATGGCCCAATCGAGCAAAGGATTCCTCACTCAAATCAAGGGAATGAATCCTTCGCGAGGAATTTGGTGTCACATCACGGGTACCGACTTGGTACGTGCCGCCGACGGAAAAATCTATGTCTTGGAAGACAATTTACGTTGCCCATCAGGCGTTTCATATGTGTTGGAGAATCGCGAAGTCATGAAGCGGACTTTCCCGCAACTTTTCGATGGTCAATCGATCCTGCCGGTGGAAAGCTACCCCGAGCAACTCCTGAAGATGCTTCAGTATGTCGCCCCGGAAAATGTCCGCGATCCCAATGTCGTAGTGCTCACTCCGGGTATTTATAACTCGGCCTATTTTGAACACTGCTTCTTAGCTCAGCAAATGGGGGTCGAACTGGTTCAGGGCTCTGACCTGATCGTAAACAACGGTTATGTTTGTATGCGAACCACGCGTGGGCTCTCGCGTGTGGACGTGATCTATCGACGAGTCGATGACGATTTTTTGGATCCGAGTGTGCTACGACCGGACTCGACACTCGGTGTGAAGGGGTTAATGGAGGTCTATCGCAACGGTCGCGTATCGCTGGTCAATGCACCCGGTACCGGTGTCGCAGATGACAAAGCGGTCTACGCTTATGTGCCGAAGATGATCAAGTATTATCTTGGCGAAGAGATGTCGCTTCCGAATGTCCAAACCTATTTATGTGGCGACGAAACCGATTGTAAGTATGTCCTGGATAACATCGCCGATTTGGTAGTCAAACCAGCCAACGAGTCGGGCGGCTACGGGATTTTGCTCGGACCAAGAGCATCTAAGGACGAATTGATTAAGTACAAGGAACTGATCAAAGCGAATCCAAGGAACTACGTCGCACAGCCGATGCTCGCACTTTCTCGCGTTCCAACCTTGTGTGGAGACCGTTTGGAAGGTCGTCACGTCGATTTGAGGCCGTATATTCTTTACGGCGAGGACATTTACGTTTTGCCGGGCGGGCTAACTCGCGTGGCTCTCGTTAAAGGTTCGCTTGTCGTGAATTCCTCCCAAGGGGGCGGCAGTAAGGACACATGGGTCTTGCAAAATCACAAGAACTCCTGATCTTTCAAGAGCCCGCGCTAAGGCATATTAGACGACTCAAGAGACCCGAACTTCGTCTACTCCAGGATTGAAGGAGCATTTCCGTTTACGTCAGCCCTTCTGCGATTTGGTCCTAGGCACTCCCGGCTTTTCTAGATATTCTTTCCGTATGTTATCACGAGTTGCAGAAACGATTTTTTGGATGAGTCGCTACACCGAGCGGGCGGAGAACGTCGCACGGTTTATTGATGTCACATTGAACCTCGCTCTCGAGCAAGGGTTATCTATCCAAGGCCAGTGGGATCCGCTGATCTACACCACGGGCGACCAAGAGATTTTTTACGAGCGATACGGCGCTGCGACTCAAGAAAACGTTATCAAGTTTCTTACCTTCGATTTAGAGAACCCGAACTCAATTCTGTCATGCTTGCGAGTTGCTCGCGAAAACGCCCGCACCAGCCGCGAAATGATAAGCTCGCAAATGTGGGAAGAGCTGAACAAGTTTTATCTCTTCGTGCGCGATGCACGAAACGATTCGTATGCGTTGACTTCGCCTTACGAATTTTTTGGTCGTATCAAGCAAGCTGGCTATTCACTCGAGGGGGTTACTACTGGAACAATGTCGCATGGCGAGCCTTGGCACTTTAGCCGATTAGGAGCCTTGGTCGAACGAGCCGACAAGACATCGCGGATCTTGGATGTTAAGTACTTCCTCTTACTACCCGAAGCAAATGACGTCGGAACACCGATTGACATCATGCAGTGGGGATTGCTGCTCAAGAGTGCGAGTGCGATGGAAATGTACCGAAAACACTATGGACGATTAGATCCCAAAGCGGTCGTTGAATTCCTCATCCTGAATCGAGATTTTCCTCGCTCTATCCACTTCTGCATTCGACGCGCCGAGCAGTCGCTGCTGGCAATCACCGGCGGCCGCGAAGGAACCTTTGCAAATCGCGGGGAGCAACGATTAGGTCGTATGCGAGCCGCTCTAGATTTCGTCTCAATTGACGAAATTATGACGCAAGGCCTTCACGAATTTGTCGATAACTTTCAACTCGAATTGAACGAAGTCGGCGACGCAATTTACGAAACTTTTTTCGCGGTGACACCGCTCGGCGAACGCGTGTAGCAGTACGTACCTTCTGCCGGAAGGTTCGTAGCGTAGGGTACCGCCGTTGTGCAATCGAAAGTTCTGCGTGCGACGTCACAAAAGCTTCCACGAACCGCTCGGCAAGCAGTACGTACCTTCTGCCGGAAGGTTCGTTACGATTTTGCTCGGCTCAAAACTAAGTTGTCGCGATGAACAACTTCTACATAAGGGCATACGCCTAAGATCTCTTCAATACGATCTGAGCGACAGCCAGCAATTTTTTTCGCATCATCAGAACTGTAGTTGCTCTGACCGCGAGCCAACTCGGCTCCGTCGATGCTCAGGATCGAGATCGGATCGCCCTTTTCGAAATCACCTCGCACCTCGCGTATCCCAATCGGTAGCAGGGATTTTCCTTGCTCCAACATAGCTCGTCCGGCGCCGGCATCGATTACTAGCGCCCCCGCACACTGAGCGCTAAATCCGATCCAACGTTTTTTGGGTGTAAGCGTTTTTTCCTGCGGCAGAAACAGGCTTCCAAGTAGCTCGCCGTCGGCAAGTCGCGGAAGAACTCGCCCTTCGCGTCCCCACGCGATGATCACTCCCTGGCCGCTACCGGTAACAAAGCTTGCCGCTGCCAACTTACTTGCCATACCGCCTTTGCTGACACCCGTCTTTCGATCACGAACCAAATCTTCGACAGAGCTATCTACTTTCGGAATCGTATGAATGACCTCTGCAGCCGGATCGTTTGGGTCGCGATCATAGAGCCCGCGTACATCACTCAAAATCACCAGCAAGGGACGTGTGAACAATCCCGCGACCATCGCCGCAAGTCGGTCGTTATCACCAAAAGTTGTCTTCAGCTCGTCAACCGCCACCGTATCGTTTTCGTTGATGATCGGGATTGCGCCAAGCTTATGAAGGCTGTGAAGTGTGTTGCGAACATTGAGGTATCGAACGCGATCGTCAAGATCAGAAGCCGTCAGAAGAACTTGGGCTGCGTGATGGCCACGTCTTGTAAGGCACTCCTCGTAAACCTG
>JANODQ010000300.1:0-1762 GCA_031412775.1 Pirellulaceae bacterium
CAGCATTACTGAAGTCGCTTCAAGATTTCGATATCGATCAAGTCGATTATGCGAAAGTTGTCGATGCAGTAACACTCGAAGACCGAACAAAACTGGAAGCTCCTGCAATCGCTCTCGTCGCAGCCCGCATCGGAAAAACTCGATTGATCGACAACTGGTTGCTAGAGGCAAGCAAAACTGAAGCTTTGAAGTAATACAGATAGAACGGCTGAAAGATTCAATTTTTTGTGAACCGTAGATGCTTGCATCGGGCGTTGAATGGCAATTGTTGCAACGTCGACACCCGTGGCTAGCGCCATCGGCTCAGTTTTCATCAGCCCCCGATCTGGGTAACCTTTCATTACTCTGAAAGGGAATGTTTTGCTCGAAAGCTTTCAACATTACGCGCTTTCAGCATATGCTCTGCTATGATAGAGATATGCGATGATGACTTTTATCGCGCCCGTCCGTTTAATTCTCGCCCTCGATTAATCCCTCCTCCCACTCGAACAAAATTTCTTGCGCGGTCCTTCGATGATGCGTTTCGTGCGACTTCAATATTTGCTTCTCCTGACACCCCTAGCGGCCAAGCCTTTAGCCCGAGTGCTTTTGCTACTTGCCTTCTTTGGAAGTATAAATTCGCTTCTGGCCGACCAAGCGGCCAAACCGGCATCTCCTCCAACCCAAGCAGCCGAACCAATCGATTTCAATCGTCAAGTGCGACCGATCCTTGCCAAGCATTGCTATGCGTGTCACGGACCTGACGAAGCCGAATCTGGATTAAACCTAACGACTTTTGAATCCGCGACCGCTGAATGTGACAGCGGTTCAAAAGCGATCGTTCCGAATCGCTCAACCGACAGCGAATTGTTGGCACGGATTACATCGTCCGACGAATCGGATCGCATGCCGCCGGAAGGAAGTAGATTGACGGCTTCCCAAATCGAAATTCTAAAAACCTGGATCGAACAAGGTGCGGAGTTCAATCAACATTGGTCCTTTCAACCACGCAAACAAGTCGATGTACCGGAAGTTGTTGACCCGTCGTGGTGTAATAACCCGATCGACAGGTTCCTATTATCTAAACTGGAAGCACGCGGTCTGACTCCCGCAGGTCAAGCCGACAAAAGGACTCTTATACGTCGCGTTTACTATGATGTTCTAGGTATTCCTCCAACGATTGAAGAAGTGCTCGCGTTTGAAGCTGACGCAAAAAAGGACGCCTATGTTCGCATGGTAGACCGGCTTCTTTGCGACCCAAGAATGGGCGAGCGTTGGGGGCGACATTGGTTGGATGTTGTGCGTTATGCGGAGACCAATAGTTTTGAACGTGATGGACTCAAACCGAATGCGTGGAAGTATCGTGATTGGGTAATTCGATCTATCAACGGCGATAAGCCCTACGATCAATTCGTTACCGAGCAGCTCGCCGGAGATGAGCTTGACGAGGTGACAATTGACACTCTAACAGCTACAGGATTTTATCGGCTTGGAATTTGGGATGACGAACCAGCCGATCCGTTACAAGCACGCTTCGACGAATTTGATGATTTAGTGACCGTTGCAGGCCAAGGTTTTCTAGGACTGACGCTAAACTGTGCACGATGTCATGATCATAAAATCGATCCGATACCACAGAAAGACTACTACGCGATGGTTGCCTTTTTTCGCGATGTAAGCTCCTACGCATCAAGGTCCGACGGCACTTCAAACAATCAAATCGATGTCTCGGAGGCAAGCGTGAGGGAAGAACGAGCTCACATGAAATCGGAGATTACAAAGC
>JANODQ010000301.1:0-2622 GCA_031412775.1 Pirellulaceae bacterium
GCATCGACAAGAGTTTGGACACCCTTGTTTTTGAAAGCGGATCCACCAACGACCGGAATGAACCGATTGGCGATGGTCTGGCGACGGATCGCCTGTTTAATCATCTCAATGGTAATAGGCTTTTCTTCAAGATAAGCGGTCCCGAGTTCGTCATCGATGTCGCAAAGCGCCGCGACCAAATTGTCGTAAGCCTCATCCGCCTGAGCCACCCAAGCTCGCACCGCATTCCCTCCAATGATTGCATAGGGAATCTTTGCGGCTTCTAGTATAGAAGCAGTACGTTCTAAACGCTCTTGTACCTTTTCCACAGCTCGGTTCATCCTTTTCCAAAGCTCGTCACCCGTTAAATGAAATGATACCATCTCGGTCTACCTCGGGAAAACATCTAGGATCAAGCGTTATCGAAAAACAAAAAACCACAGTAAACAAAGATCAAAAATACTGTCCAATTTTCCTCAATGGCTTCATCCATCTTAGCCCAATAGGTGCTTTCAAACCATTAAGCGACCAAGCCGTTGCGTCCTCACGGTTGGCCAACAAACGATTACTTATAGATGCGTTACTTTTCCCACCAACGCGCATCTTCACCAAAACTTCTTCGATCGCTTGCGCCTTCAGATTGTTCTTGAATAGCATCCGAAGCATTAGCTCATAATCCGCAGCGATCTGAAAGTCGTCTCGATAGACTCCGAACTCTTGGTAGTGTTCACGTCTCAAGTAAAAAGTTGGATGAGCTGGCATCCATCCATACCGAAACTTCGAGTGGACATACTTCCCTGAACGCCAATTACGAATCACCCGGTCCGTGTCATTCGTGTCAACATATTGCAAATCTCCATACACAGCATCGACAGTTTCGTCAGCAAACGGTTGACTGATCCAGTGCCCAACCTGCGGCCCAGCTAAAACATCATCCGCATGCAAGAATCCAACTACATCGCCTGTCGCCGCCGCGACGCCTTTATTAAGCGCATCATAGATCCCCGAATCTTTCTCACGAATGTAATTGGAGATTCGGTCACCATATCCCCGGACAACATTTTCCGTATCATCATAAGAAAGCCCATCCACAACGATGTACTCAATATCACAGTCCTGCTGGGTCAACACAGAATCAATAGCATCCGCGATCGTCTTACCACGATTGAACACAGCCGTAATTATCGACAACTTTACCATCAAAAAACAAACCTTCGGTATTCTAAGCAGCTAGTACGTACCACTTGCCGAGTGGTTCGTCACATTCAAAACGCCTTCAACTTAAATAAACGTAGCGTGAAACAATTGGATCGCTAGATTCCCAAAACCGGCGCACACACGAACGACCTTACGGCAGAAGGTACGTACTATCTCGCGCGAGCCGTCTCAAGCATTTCTTGAACCTGTTCACTATCAGGAAATCGCTTCGCTAAAAACTCAAAACACTCGATTGCCTGATCAAATTCCTTTGTATTTAAGTGCAAGCTCCCGCGAGCAAACCAAGCCGATAAATTATCCGGCGCATTCTTGTTGATCGCCATAAGCCAATCAACCGCAGATTGATGAGTAATCGATTCAAACGATTTGCCCTGCGAAGCTCCTTCGATCGATTGATCGCTTACAAGAATCATTGCGACCTTGGTGGCAAGAACTCCGTATGAGGTCTCGTCTTGGGTAACCCGCTCGATCGCTTTAGCGACTCCGTTGGAGTCACTGGACTTCGCACTTCTAATTGCGTCGACAATTCCGCGTAACCCTTCTCTTTCACTGGAATCAATCACTCGTTTGACAAAATGGGTAAAACCTTGATCCGATTTCGAATCCCTAGGTATCACACTGCCTATTGAAATTAAAACCTCAGGTAGACCAGGCACGTCAGGTTGAAGACGTACGGCCAAGTCCAAGATCGCAAAGTCGTACGATGCTCCTATGCGTTCTACGGACTTCTCACCAGTGACCAAGCTGTCCTTTGGACTCGGCGAACTTGAAATTAGATGATTGACAACTAGCTGCCGTATGCAGGTTGCAGCAGCTAATTCACGAAATCGAGTCTGTTCAAAACTTGGAAGCTTCTTCAGTTGATTAAACGCGAAGCTCTGCGTCTCTTCAAAATCACCTCCAACCAAAAGACAGCGAAGCACCGCATCCAATTCTTCGCTTCTCGTGTGTTCAATAGTTCCTCTACCCCAAAACTCCTGAGCCCCCCTCCAAGCCCAATCTCTAGCCATGTCCGCGTCAAACGGGAGCATCGAAAGTGCTCTCCAGCTATCAGTCATAAGCGCTTGCTTGTCCACGTCGCCGAAGAGTTTATTCGCATTTGCGAGCAACTCCCGGCGAGATTGATCATCGACGTCTTTCTCAAGTCGTAACGCTCTAAGTACTTTTGCTTTTGCTAGGACAACGTCGATTAATGGCTTAACGGTAGCAGCAGAAAAAAGCTCCTTCTCAGTATGCTCTCCAGTATTTCCATCCGAGGACATTGATAACTCATTTAAAGCTCTTATCCCCCAAGCTTCGATTTCATCAAGTTGAACATCATTTGAACTTGCATCTCGGATCAGTTCCTCCATTACCCATACAGATGCCCGACCGTGATAATTACCTACCAGCTTTTCAGTCGTTCGCATGGCAGCCATCGCTTTG
>JANODQ010000302.1:0-1640 GCA_031412775.1 Pirellulaceae bacterium
GAATGATCTGCTCTGCTAGTCTCCTTCATGGCGGCTGGTTTCGCTTCTGTTTAAGGATCTTCTAAGGTCTTGCGGGGGACTCCAACACGAGAGCAAATTAAAAATACGGAATGAATAGCGAGCGTAAACGACTAACGAGAGCGGACCAGAGGCGATCTACGGCTTTCAACCATATTGGGTTCACGCCGCAACCTTGAGTGCGCCTATTTTGAGGAATCTGATAGCTGTTCGCGGTAAGTTTTTTGGTTCCAAGCGGATCAAAAAGCCCACGCATCGACTATGGAGACTATAAATGGGATGTTGGGTATTCACAAGTTCCTACTACCCCACCTTTACACAATCCCTCCAACGGCCCTAAAGGCTCCATGAATACCGGTCGCCAAAAAATCGTAACGCCCCCCGCCGGAAATTTGCAGGTCGAAAACTCGCAAGCCGAGATCTCGCAAGTCGATCTCCCCGAATATGCCACCGCGATCGCCTATCTGTACAACCGTATCAATTTCGAGAAATCGCAAGACCAGCCCTACAACCAACAAAATTTCAGGCTTTCTCGCATGGAACGGCTGCTGGTTCAGATCGGAAATCCCCAGCAATCAGCCCCCGTGATCCACATCGCTGGCTCGAAAGGCAAAGGGAGCGTCGCTTGGCTGACCGCCGAAGTATTGCGTCGAAGCGGCTATCGAACAGGTTTGTACACTTCGCCACACCTAATCAAACTGGAAGAGCGATTCGTTATAGACGGTCAGCCGATCTCACAAGAGGACCTTGTGCGTGCCGTGAACGCGATCGCGCCGGCAGTGGACGAAATCGCGACACTCGGTCATGGCCAAGCAACCTTCTTCGAAGTCACAACGGCAGTCGCTTGGTGGCTGTTTCGTGACGCTGGTTGTAATGCGATGGTGATTGAGGTCGGACTGGGCGGTCGCTTAGACAGTACCAACGTCTGCTGGCCAACCCTTTCCATCATCACCTCCATTAGTTACGACCACCAGCAACAACTAGGAAACACGCTGGCTGAAATCGCCGCCGAAAAAGCAGGCATCATCAAGCCGGGCGTCCCGGTGATCTGTGGTGTCACTCACGAAGAACCCCAAACAGTTATCCACAAAATTGCCAAAGAACGAGGTTGCCAGATTCGGCAAATTGAAAGAGATTTTACATGCATGTTATCTTCGGAACAAAATGTCGACTCCAACAACGCATCGCAACGATCTCACGGGACGCTTATTGATTACAAATCATTTCACAATCGCGGGTCTCAAGGAACCGATCATCAGCAGTTTCGTTTGCGGATGCTAGGCGAACATCAAGTTGCAAACAGCGGGCTAGTATTAGCGACGGTCGATCTGCTGCAGGAACAAGGCTGGAAGATTCCCAAGCTTGCAGTCCAGCAAGCCTTCGCAGAGACACAACTCGCTGGGCGCATCCAAATCGTCAATAACTCTCCATTGATCATTCTTGACACGGCTCATAATGAAGCCTCGATTGCTGCATTGTGTAAAGCACTCAAGCAATATTTTGGCGATCGAAAGATAAGGTTCGTTTTCGCTGCCAGTAAAGACAAAAAGTACTCGCAAATGCTCAATCAACTCATGGATGTTGCCACAGAAATACACCTCACTCAGTTTGAAAAAAATCCG
>JANODQ010000303.1:0-2933 GCA_031412775.1 Pirellulaceae bacterium
GGTTAAATCGCTGAGCCTCTTGGTTAGCGAGCTGCATCACTTTGCGAGCACGATCTGTGAAACGTTCGTACATGGTTCTTACCTCAGGGGTTAAATCGTCAAATAATCGTAAGCTCGTTGAAAGCCGACTAGCTCTCAAACTTATAAATCAAGCCGTTCCTAGATCCTATCTAACGAAGGCACGCATAATTCCGTCGCGTATAATCAGATTCCAATGGAAGTCCTGGGCCACCAGACTTCTGGTAAAACGATTCCATCTTCGTCCGCAAACCGCATTCCGTTTCTTGTGTTGTCAATTTGGCACAACTCACAAAACTCTTCAAATTTGTTTGTAGCGATTGTTGAAAAAGACTCAATAGTGGTTCAGGTCCATTTTAAGCTGACAGAATAACCAATTGTGAATTATGCAACGCTCGTCAAGTCCTTTGAATCAATATGTTTCAGGTTAAGTGACTTTTCTTTGGATATTTCAATGTACCACTTCCTAGATTGATCGAGTCGTTCGAGCTTCTCAAGGCACGCAAGGGCCTGACGAAATCGCCCGGTTCTTCGAAAAACGGAAGCCAACAGCAAAGCCGCTTCCACATCTTCGTGACCGGCTGCGAGTATTTTGTGCAGCGACGCTTCCGCTTCTAAGTATTGCCCACGTAAATAGTCTACGTTCGCAAGTCGCAACAGGTCTTCACACTCTTGCGTAGGTCTGGCCGGATAAATCTGAACCGGCAGAACAACCGTCTTAATCAGCGACCATACAGAGGCGATAGCGATCGCGAACCACATAGACCGTAGAAGGGCCACCGAGAGCCACTCTGTCCAGTAAAAAGTTGCAAGTAAAGCCAGGTTCAGCACAACGCCAAACAAACTCGCAATTGCTAACGAATAGAGTTCGCCGCGAATCCAAAGACTAGGCAATCCAGGCCACAAAGCCATGCCACGAAGCGTTTGCATTATCCAAACAAAAAAATTTTAATTTTCTCGAAAACAACTCGATCGCGTTGTAGCACGTCACCACCAAAACATTCAATGTCACTTCCACCAAAAAGCAATCTTCGGTAACACCGCGGCACGAAGTGTCATGATCAAAAAGCGAAATCAATCACGTCTTTATTAAAGGTACATCGAGCCAACATGAGAAGTCATTAGGAATAGCATCACGCCAAGAATGGACTGGTTTCCCCAGGCCAATGCCCGCTCAAGCTGGACATTTAACCCACCTTGGCGAGGAAAAATTCATCGTTCCTCGTTTCATTCTGAACGTCCGATTAGTTTTTTTCGTCCGAAACTTCGGGTTGCCCCAAAATAAACAAGGTTGGCGTGTTTCGACCGAAGTTCTTGGGCAAATTGTAGATGAACTGTCCATCGATAGCTTTCGCGATTCTTGCCGAGGCTTCTGTCAGGTGGGCCGCCGAATACGAATCAAGACTCGCTCGAGCTTCCACGACACCGTCGATTTGACGCTTCAAATCCCGAAGCTGCATCATCGCAATCGTAGAGATCGGCTTCATGGCAGCATTGCCCGAATCAGTGATGACCAAGTCAATCAACCGTTCCATGTGTTCGCGTTGCAAATTGCGACGCAGCGAACTAATTCTCGGCTTACGAGCAGTCACTTCGCCTTCCGGTTTTTTCGAAAGCTCAGACCAAATCTCCTTCTGCAACCCATCCATCAATTCCGGGAGCACTAAGGCGTCCTTGTCTGATGGTATCATTTGCTCGTTATCTAGGACGCGGCGTAATGTTGTTGGGCTCATTAATTTCGTGAGAACGCTCGCTTGGATCGCAAGGATTCGATCGTGAATTGGAAATGTCGAATCATCCATGACGTTCATTCCTTCGTCCCACCACTTATCGATCGTCAATCGCTGCATCAACTCAGGGGTTAATCCGAAGGCTTCATCACGAAACGCATTTTGGAAAACAAATTCGAGGCTCTTGCGCTGGACCTCAACATCGACTGGGACCAACGACTGTCGGTTTTGCGGATCTCCCTTTTTGTCACGGTTGACAAAAGCTCCGCCAACCCAACTCGCAACCATCTGTAACGAATCCATTTGTTTAATTAGCGTGAGTTCATAGCCCTTACGAGCCTTTGCCCAACTATCTCCATCACTCACAAACTTGTCGAGCAATCGTTTGCGATAGGCCTTGATGACCTCTGCCTGATTCTTTCCGTAAGCCAACGGATCCTTGCTGTAGTCATAACGACGTGCAAGTGGGTCCGGTCCGGATGTGTCTTCGTCGGTCGCGTATTGCAACTCGGGTTCGGCAACTCGCTTCAGAATTTCCGGAAGCTTTACCTCATCGGGAGTGTATCCATATTCGATCGCCCAGTAGTCATAGGGTCCGATCCCGATCATGGTCCAATCTCCCTTAACTTCACCGGCTTTGTAGGTCATGTTGATCGGAAGATAATCCATTACCGAAGCAGCCAAAGGCTTTTTACCTTTGAGCTCCTCCGAATTGATCTGCTCAATTGAGTAAGCCGACGAAGCTTTGAAGTTGTGTCTCAAACCGAGTGTATGCCCGACTTCGTGAGCGACAAGTTCTGCCAAAAGCGGACCAATAAAAGACTCGGGCATCCCGTCGAGCATATCTTCCTTGGGTGCATCTGGCTTCTTTTTCGCATCAGCAGTAGCAGCGGCCTTTTCATCTTTCTTTTCATCTTTGCTTTCTTCCGGCTTCTTATCCTCCGGCTTTTTGTCGTCTGGTTTCTGTTCTTCAGCAGCCTTTGCATCCGGCTTCGAATCTTTCGTTTCTTCCTTCTTCTTCTCAACGTCTTTATCTTCGGGTTTGGTTTCTGGTTTTGCGGCTGGTTCAGCTTCCGCTTCATCCAGTAGATCCAGAGCCATTCGAGCCATTGCGATATCGAGCTGCTTTCCACGGGCTGCAAGACACATGCCATTGAGTTGGCTCACGCGTCCCAAAAGACCATC
>JANODQ010000304.1:0-5667 GCA_031412775.1 Pirellulaceae bacterium
CAAGAAGTTCAAAGCATGCTCCCGCGAGTTGCTAAACCGTAACCACGGTAAATCAACAAGCCAACGTGTGAAAGAACTGAAAGAATATTTTCAGGGTTGGATAACCACTCGCTTGCGCGGGAACGTCCGTTAACGCGGCTAGCCACGGGTTTCGACTTTGCCACAATTTACCAGACAGCACCCGTGACGATCTACGGCTCAGGAAAGACGGCCTTCTCACCGGCTCATCCCCTTGGTGTCACTTGGATTTGATTTTTGCAATGAGAACAGAGCAGGGGGCGTGGTGCAAAACATATCGCGAAACGCTCCCTAAAAAGAAGTGCGCGATAGCCGATCGTCCTTTATCTCCTAGAACAACAAGATCGACGGGATGGCTTGTTAAAAACTCCGATATCGAGTTTCCCACATGCGATCCCTCAAGCACGACTTTTTCGATGTTGCTCGAAACGCCGTCTAATCGCTTTGCCAAACGCTTTAAAGCCTCCGATGTGGCACGAGCAACATAAGCACCGCTCTCAGAATCCGGTGAAAGCAAGAACAAGTCTTCAACCACCGACAAAAGCTGTAGCTCAGATTGCTTCGGCAGCCCCAATGACTCGATTTGTATGACAATCTGGTCTTCAATTTCGGAGCCATCCGTAGAGATAGCCACCACGGGATTTTCCGGGGGTAGCTTCGTAGTATTACGCACAACCAGCACCGAACACGGAGCGTGATTAACGACAGCTTCCGTTGTACTACCGATCAACAGTCGCGTTAGTTGACTGCCCCCTTGAGCCCCCATCACCACCAAATCCGCCTGCGACTCTTTTGCATAGCGTGTGATCTCATCGGCGGACTGCCCCACACGGACGACTTCAGCCGTACCAATGTTGGCTTCTTTTAGTATCGCAGCCGCCCTCTGAAACCACTCAGAAGCTCGCGTTCGCGCCAGTTGCATTAGCCCATCATAAACATCATCAGGCATCATCCCAAAGGCAGGAGTAGTCGCTATCGTGATCACCTCACAAGTTGCATTGGGAGCAAGGGGCATTCGGGAAAACCAACGGATAGATTGCTCAGCCGATTCGGAGCCATCTGTTGCAAAGAGAACCTTCATTTTCAGTTTTACTCGATTAAAAACGACACTTCTCGCAGATCGCCATGATCTACAAAGTCAGATTGAAGCTTTTGCGACGCATTTATTTTGATGATTTGAGCCTGAACCGCCAGCCGATTCCCGACAAACTGGATGAAAAATCGACTAGCGTCTCAGGCTAAAACCAATATCGGTTCTAACGATAGTTGAATTTCCTGCAAACTCAAAGTACTGAGACTAGTGTCAACGATCCTAAAAACTAGCGAAGACTTCACGCAAGAACGAGTTGATCACTTAAAGCGACGAAAGTCTCTTCACCATTCAAAGAAAACAATCTCATCGCTCCAAATCATACAACTCACGAACAAATTGCAAAATCTTTCCAACAAACCGCTCATGCAATTCTACTCTTACGAAAAACAAATCGTGTGCTTCAGCCTAAACTTCATGGCCACAGACACTTCTTACGGTCATTTGATAAATCGGTTTACGTGACTTAAAACTTTGGGTTCTAAATCATGGTCAAAACGAAAAGGGTTCGGCTGTATCGAATCGATGCTGGCGGGGCAGTCCGTTGGACACAGTCCAACGGTCGCACCAGTAGCCAGACCTTGCAAGGAATAGTCAAGTTCGATTTCTTATACTGCTTGCAAATCACTCTCCGTTGCATCTCTTTGCTACAATCGTTTGAGCGAGCGACGAAGAATAATTTGCTGCCTAGGAGTTAACGTAGAATCACGACTCGGACACTTCGGTTCACATGCACCACACTCGATACAACTGTCAACAACCGCAAGCGATTTTAAATCTTGAAGATGCAAATTCGAGCGTTTGGTAAGGATAACATCCGGATTCAAGATCCCATTGGGATCGATAAAATCCCTGAGTTCTCGCATGATTTCGTGTGCCTCACTCCCTTATTCTGTCTCCACAAACGGAGCCATGTTTCGCCCCGTTCCATGCTCGGCATTCAATGCTCCGTTGTAAAGATTAACCACAAAGTCAACCATGTCATCGATAAACCTTGCATACATTTCTACATTGCGATTCCCGTCGAGTTTTTGTGTGATCACGGAATGGAAATTCCCGTCCTTGACATGTCCAAAGGTGATTCCATTTGCATAGTCATGCTTACGAAATAGAGACTGCAGGTCCAAGATGGCTGGTCCAAGCGATTCAATGGAGACAGCGATGTCTTTCAGAATGGTAGCTTCCTCCTGCGAGCGCACTGCAGCCATTGCGGGATACATTCCTTTCCGTAGCTTCAACAACTTCGCTTGAACTTTCTATTCGCAAGTGAACTGAATTTCGCCGAGTGAATTCAACTGCCGAGTGAATTCAACTCCGGTGCAACGCTTTGTTCGAAAGCATTGCCATCCTCAGAGGGCGTCGTGTCATCCTCGGCATGAAACTCGCACAGTATCGCCATCAGACTTGCCTGCTCATCCAGAAGCGGCGACAACCCTTCAGGCACACCGTCCAGATTTCAAATCGAATCCAGCGATGCTCGGATCATCAACTCAACTGCCGCAAAACCTGCAGTGATCAGCTTGGGAATACTGTCGCACGCGGAAACAACATCTGCGAAGTGATGATTGCAGTCGCTTTGTGGGGAAGGTCCGGCACTGTTTTCAAACCGGCTTGCGGGATAAATAAAAGAGTTCCTTCGGCACCGACCAGCAAGTGGGCGAGGATGTCCAGCGGGCGCTGGTAGTCAACAAAAACATTGATTTGATATTCAACCGTATTCTTTTTCTGATACTTTAAACTAATTCCTTAAAGCAGTTTTGGCGATTGGAGTATTCGATCTCTCAAAGCCGCTAAACCGCGAGCGATCCTTTGTCGATCCACTTCAAAGCGTTCAGCAGCGTCGGACTCGGCAGTGCCCCAAACCAACTAATTAGGAAGAATAAAGCAAACCGACTGCATGGTGTGATATACGCGTTTAGCTTCACACCACAGCACATCCCACTAGCATTGTTTGAAAGGATTCCGCCCATCATCGCCGGCATGATCGATGAAGGATCAGGGCCTATCTTGCGACCGTATGCCTTCAAATGAGCGTTGACTCGCCCTCCAATTGCCCCTGGTCGAACGATTATCGCAGCACTGGAGCTCACTGGCTTTATTTCGCGTTAGTAGCGCCCGATCTCAACCAACCAACCGTCGGTAACCAATTGCCCCGATAGACTGGTACCACCTGGACGAAAAACAACGGGCACCTGAAACTCCAAGGCAAATCGAAAAACGTCCTGAATCTCTCGTTCGCCCTGCGGCTGAATCATGGCTTGGGGAACCAGTTGGGCCTGCATCGTTTGCAAAAGCGTACCTCATAATCCGCGGAGGTGACAAATCGCTCGTTACCCAAGACGCTTCGCAGGGCTTTTATTGCATTCAAAAAGCATTAACTGGGAAGCGTCTTTCGAGAGATTCATTGGAAATTAAGCTTTTGAGATAAGGAATTTCTTGATGCAACGAATGGTTTCATCACTAACGTGATGCTCAAGCCCCTCGGCATCGATTTGGGCGGTGTCGGGAGTTACCCCTAACGCGATCAGAAAATCGAGCACTAGTTGATGCCTTTGGCGAGCAGCTTTGGCCATTGCGAACCCTTGCTCAGACAATCTAACCGGCGAATAAGGCTTGGTTTCAACCAGCCCTTCACGGGAAAGTCGTGCAAGTATTTTGCTGGCCGTTACGTGAGAAACGCCAAAATGGGCCGACAGATCCTTGAGGCGACACTCTGTGCCATTGGCTTCGATCGAAGCGATTGCTTCAACGTAATCCTCAGCCGTTTCCGAGGCATGATCGCGGCGTGTACGCAAATGCTGATTGGGCACTTGCGGCTTTGATTTTGAGTCTTTTCCTTGACTATTCTTGATAGGCGATATCGATGACCTAGCAATATCCCCAGGCTTGCCAGGCAAATCGCCTACCGCTTGTTTGCCGATAATCCTATTTTTTTTTTGCACAACCACACCCTTGAACGGGAACAACAAACATAAAGTTTACAAAGCACAACCACGACACACGCTACACACAAGTTTAACGCACACACAAAAAACCATTCATACGTATACCACCGCGTTTTCCCAGCATTTGTAATCCAACGCCATCACCTACCCCGACAACTAGAAACTCGGTGAACTGGTAAACAAAGGCAGCAAACAATCCCTTAAAACCGGTATGGCCTTTGAAACCAGCGTAATGCCTCGTTATTACTTGAGACCCTTTTTCGGAGAGATCGAACCATTTTGTTGATGGGAAGAGTTTGTGGATCGTATCAGTTCGCCGTGATTGAGTTGAATAATCGAGGGCGGGCCCAAAAAACGTCGAAACCACCTAACGTAACGTAAGCAGCCTTGGAGAATCGGTACCGAAAACCATTCACGTAAGCATTTACCCCGCAAGTACTTACAGAAAAATGAAGAATTCCGACAAACAGCCATTGCGGTAGAGTCAGAAATCTGGATGATTCTCGCTCCCTTGGCCGGGAGACGCGATGCGAGTCGCAGCGAACGGTTGGGTGACACTTCTAAAGAAATCTTCTAAATACTGTTGACACGGTATCAGACGATCACTAAGATGTGTCTCCCCTCAAACGAAAGAAGACGAGTTAAATCGCTTCTTAGTGGCGGGAAATTGATCTTTGAAAACATGGTTGGATTGGTAGATGGCATCTTTGGTCATCGGACGAAGTTATTCCTTTCCGGATGACGGGGTACCGATGACACAATTTTGTTTGAAGGTCGGTTTTGTGAAATCTTTTTTTAGATTTCCTAAATACTGATTCTCAAACGAGCGCATACAAAGAGAAGCGAAAGCATGTGCGGCTTGTGGTTAATCATTATCCACTTGAGAAACGCATGCAACATTAGGATTGTGATCTCGAAAGAGTTCGCGATTCCGATGGTCAAGTTACTAAGGGCGTACGGGGGATGTCTTGGTATCAAGAGGCGATGAAGAGCGTGGAAGTCTGCGAAAAGCTTGGGGGAGCTGACAAACAAGTGATGATCCCGAGATACTCGAATTAACTTATACTGAATACATAGGTATATGTGGCCAACCCAGGGAATTGAAACATCTTAGTACCTGGTGGAAAAGAAAGAAAAATCGATTCCGTTAGTAGCGGCGAGCGAAAGCGGAATAGCCCAAACCGAGGAGGTTTCCTCTTCGGGGTTGTAGGGCCTCTCACATGGGAGTTACAAAGCGAACATTAACTGAACAGCATGGAATGGCTGACCATAGACGGTGACAGTCCGGTAAGTGAAAGTGTAGCGCCTCCCGCAGGAAACCTGAGTAGGTCGAGTCACGTGGAACCTCGACTGAATCTACGGGGACCATCCCGTAAGGCTAAATACTCCTCGATGACCGATAGTGAACTCAGTACAGCGATGGAAAGGTGAGAAGAGCCCCTATAAGGGGAGGAACGTGAACCTGAAACCGTGCGCTTACAAGCGGTCGGAGCCCTATGTTTACATGGGTGACGGCGTGCCTTTTGCAAAATGATCCGGCGAGTTATTGTTCATAGCAGGTTAAGTCTCTACGGGACGAAGCCACAGGGAAACCAAGTCTGAATAGGGCGTTTT
>JANODQ010000305.1:0-5343 GCA_031412775.1 Pirellulaceae bacterium
TGTCAGCAAAAAGACAAGCAATTCGGAACTTGCTCAATACAAAGAGCAAGTGGATGTGCTCAATGCCGAAAAGTCATTGCTCACCACCGAAAAGGCATTGCTTCAAGCCGAGAAAGAAGAGCTTACTGTCGAAAAGGCTTCACTCGCCTCTCAGATCAATGAGCTCTCTGTTCGTGTCGATATCATGAACATGACCAGCATCGTCTCGGAATCCGATCTCAAGGGAGACATCCTTTGTGTCAACGACAAATTCATTGAAATCTCCAAGTACAGCCGCGAAGAGCTGATCGGCCAGCCCCACAATACGACTCGCCATCCAGATATGCCCAAGGAAGTTTTCAAGGAATTATGGTCCACCATCGGACGCTGCAAACCTTTCCGTGGCATCATCAAAAACCGAGCGAAAGATGGTACACCTTACTATGTTGACGCCGTCATTGCGCCTGTGATCGGACCCAACGGCAAGCCACAAAAATACATTGGTGTTCGCTACGATATTACAGCCGCTGAGATCGAGAGACAAAATGCAAAGGGTGTTCTAGCCGGCATCGACACGAGCTTTGCCTATATCGAATTCGACACCAAAGGAATCGTAACGTCGGCGAACACCAACTTCCTGAAGACACTGGGGTATCGGCTCGATGAGATTGTTGGCAAGCATCATCGCATGTTTGTCGAGCAGAGCTTCGCAAACTCAAACGCTTACTCCCAGTTTTGGAGCGATCTGAATGCCGGTAACAACCAATCCGGCACGTTCAAACGAATAAACAAAGAGGGTAAGGAAATCTGGATTCAAGCCGTTTACGCCGCGGTCAAAGACGAAATGGGCAGAGTCTTTAAGGTGGTGAAAATCGCGACAGATGTCACTGCAGAGAAGGTCCGCGCTGCAGATTGTGAAGGCCAATTGGCGGCTATCAGCAAGTCCCAGGCGACGATCGAATTTGGTATGGACGGCACGATTCAAACTGCCAACGAAAACTTCCTCTCCACCATGGGATACTCGCTCGACGAAGTCAAGGGACGACACCATGGCATGTTTAGCGAGGAAGCCTACCGCCACTCTGCCGAATACAAGGAATTTTGGGCAAAACTTAATCGTGGCGAATACCAAACCGGTGAGTTTATGAGGGTCGGTCGGGGCGGAAAAACTGTTTGGATTCAGGCGTCCTACAATCCGATCCTGGATCTGAACGGCAAGCCTTACAAGGTCGTCAAGTATGCTACGGATGTCACCCAGCAAGTGAATGCTCGAGTGGCGTTGAATAAAATGCTTGCAACCGTCTCCGACAACGCGACGGCCTTGGCTGGTGCATCCGAAGAACTATCCTCAGTTAGCACGACCATGAGCGCAACGGCCGAGGAAACTTCAGTTCAAGCCAACGTGGTTTCCGCCGCCTCTGAGGAAGTCAGCAAGAATGTGCAAACCGTGGCCTCGGGCGTCGAAGAGTTAAACGCAGCCATTAAGGAAATTGCCAAGAGCGCTTCGGAATCTGCCAAAGTCTCCCAGCAAGCGGTTTCTGTTGCCAATAAAACCAATGGAACGATCGCTAAACTAGGTGAAAGCAGTTGCGAAATCGGAAAGGTTGTAAAAGTCATTACTTCCATTGCCGAACAAACCAACCTCTTGGCTCTCAACGCAACCATTGAAGCTGCCCGTGCCGGTGAAGCCGGAAAAGGCTTTGCGGTCGTTGCAAATGAAGTCAAAGAGTTAGCAAAAGAAACAGCTAAAGCTACCGAAGATATCAGTCAGAAAATCGAGACCATCCAGTCCGACACCCGCGGTGCGATTGAAGCCATTCGCCAGATCAGCGATGTTATCAATCAAATCAACGAAATCTCCACTTCCATCGCTTGTGCTGTAGAGGAACAAACCGCTACCGCAAACGAAATGGGAAGAAATGTGTCCGAGGCGTCCAAAGGATCCAGTGAGATCTCGGAGAACATTACCGCCGTAGCAACCGCTGCTCAAAGTACGACCCAAGGTGCGAGCAATACGCAACAAGCGGCCAGTGAGATAGCCCGTATGGCTGCGGAGCTACAACAGCTTGTCTCGAATTTCAAGTCCTAGGGCTCGCTTCCACGGCTGAGTATCGAGACCGAATTTCCCTCCGTCCGGCTTGACCGGGCGGAGGCAGCCATTGATAGCTACCTCCACAACCCCAGTTTTAAAAGCCCACGCTAACGCCAAATGGCACTCACTTTGTTCAAAAAAGTTGAGCCGCAGGCGCTAGCCGCGTTAGTAAGCGTAACGATTCCTTAACGCGGCTCTCGCCCGCGGCTCAGTAAAGTGACTGCCATTGGGCTAACGCCGTATGGCAAATTCATCCCGAACATTTAGATTTATTAAGGAACTGTTATCTCATGCGAGCTCTAGTGATTGACGATGACCCATCAATAGTTCGAATGATGTCACACATGTTAAAGAGTTTGGGTTACGAAGTGAGCCAAGCATGCAACGGCCTCGAAGGGTTGGAGCAACTGACAAAACTTGGTGTACCCGATGTGGTTCTCGTGGACTGGAATATGCCCGAGATGAACGGTCTGGAATTCGTCAAGGCAGTACGGTCCAAATCGGTCTATGACGATCTTCCGCTTATCATGGTCACGACCGAACTGGAAATGCCGCAGTTGGCTTTGACGTACGAAGCTGGTGTAAACGAATACATCATGAAACCATTTGAACTCGTCATGATTCAAGAAAAGCTACAGATGGTCGGCGTCGGTGCATTGGCATACGGTGGGCTGATAAAATCTGAGCCGATGGAGCTAACCACGGGTTTCGATTTTACCACAATTTGCCAGGTAGCAACCGAGGCTTGAAACCCAGGCTGGCAACCGAGGATAGCATCTACAGCTAGCAACTACGGCTCAGGAAAATTCCTTTTTCATCACTCCAGGCAAACGACCCGTTCAACATTGGCATTGACTTCAATTGGGAATGGCTGCAAGGCCGAGATCAACCGAACAACCCCTCAAAATTGTAAGTATTCATGAGTACCGTTACCGCAGCATTAGATCCTCGATCATTTAGTTTCATCACTAATTTGGTTCGCGACAAGTCGGCCATCATTGTAGAGAGCGGAAAAGCTTACCTGGTCGAGTCAAGGCTAACGCCGGTCGCTCGAGAACTTGGTCTTCAAAATATTTCCGAACTTGTCTCGGAGTTACAAAAACCTGGCTCGCAAAAACTGACGCAACGAGTTGTCGAGGCCATGACAACGAATGAAACCAGTTTCTTTCGTGATATCCATCCTTTCACGGCACTCAAGGAAAAGATTTTACCGGATCTGATTCAGCGTCGGTCCAAAGTGAAATCGCTTTCTATATGGTCTAACGCCTGTTCTAGCGGTCAGGAGCCGTACACCATCGCTATGCTGCTTGCGGAACACTTTCCGTTGCTTAAAGATTGGAAAGTACGAATTATCAGCAGCGATCTATCCAGTCAAATTTTGGATCGAGCAAGACTAGGTGTATTCAACCAAACGGAGATCAACCGCGGCTTGCCAATGAGTTTTTTGCTCAAGTACTTCACCAAAAATGCGAACCAATGGAAGATTCGAGATGACATCCGAAAGATGGTCGAATTTCGCGAATTGAATTTGGTCGAGCCCTTCCCTACCTTACTTCCTGCGATGGACATTGTGTTCCTTAGAAACGTGCTCATCTATTTCTCACCCGAGACTAAAAGTGAGATTCTAAAAAAGGTCCACAAGGTAATGCATAAAGACAGTTACCTATTTCTCGGGGGATCGGAGACGACCATGAATCTCAATGTAAGTTTTGATCGAGAGCAATTTGGACCGGCCGTTGCCTACCGACCAACCTACTGAGTTAAAAAACCATTGGGGACCGTTGTGCAACCCGTAAGAGTTACGAAGGCAACCCCATTAATCAGAGTAATGATCAAAGTAACACCTTCATTAGGAAAGTTTCCATGCGAGCCTTAATCATAGACGATTCCAGAGCCGTTCGTCGGATCATCAGCAACATCATGAAGGAATTAGGTTACGAAACCATCGAAGCCGGCAACGGTATCGAAGGCCTATCGCAACTGGAATCTCATGGTCTGCAAGACATTGTCTTGGTCGACTGGAACATGCCGGAAATGAACGGCCTCGAATTCATCAAGGCAGCTCGAGCGATACCTGCATACTCGGACATGCCTATCATGATGGTCACAACGGAAACTGAGATGGACAACATCAGCCGGGCGTTTGTGGCTGGCGTCAATGAATACGTGATGAAGCCATTCGACAAGAACATCATCCTTGAAAAATTGCAGTTACTTGGAGTCGGAGCCTAATTGAGGATGCGTACAATCCGTGTTCTCATTGTGGATGACTCTACGGTCATTCGCCGACTATTGAGCGACGCGTTCTCCGCCGATCCCGCTATCGAGATTGCTGGTATTGCCGAGAACGGAAAAATTGCCCTCGCGAAGGTACCCCAACTCAATCCGGATCTCATCACGTTGGACATGGAAATGCCTGAGATGGACGGGTATGAAGCAGTTAGCTTACTCCGTTCAAAGGGTTTTGAACTACCGATTATCGCCTTAACAGCACAAGCTATGAAAAGCGATATTGTGAAATGTCTCGATGCCGGATGCGACGACTACGCCTCCAAGCCGATCGATAAAGTCGCTCTTATCGAATTGTGCGAAAATCACGTCACGAATTCACTCAGACGAAAAAGCGAACGTAAGCAAACGATGAAACTTTAGTTGGGGAATTTATCACTCTGCTTTTCCGCGAATCTGGAAAAGATTCATGCTTCATTATCAAGTTGCTGGTTGATAAATCATCGGGGAAGTATCATGGTCACAAGTTTGAACAACTTGGAGGACTCAACGCAAGCTCATGCCGTTGACATCGGGTGCATCGCATTGGCAAAGTTCGTTGAGGCCGAGGCGGCAGCAGGATCTATTTATTGTTGCCTGATATGAAAACATCTGGGAACAAATCGAACATATACGCATACGTAATTTCTCCGTAAATTTGATAGCGATACTGGCTAAGGACAAAGTGCTTTGGTGACGTCGTGTAGGATCATCTGGATTGTTACACCTATCAGTACGTCCTACACGGCATAGCGCATAATACCCGCGGCGGACGATCGCATTCTTATCAGTCAAACAATCTTGCCTATACTAGTGACTGACCACGTGGTAATCGCCTCGACGGACGATTGTCTTAATTTTAGCGAGGTCGAAAATGTCGTCTATGATGGCGAGTAGATGCTCGCCATTTCTCTGAATCGTTTGAATGAATCGAAAGCAATCTTCTATCGCATTTTTATAGTTGCGGCGATTGCTTGTCGAGTGCATTAGATCAGCGGTCGAAT
>JANODQ010000306.1:0-2587 GCA_031412775.1 Pirellulaceae bacterium
GAATTGATGCCGCTAGCCCTTTCTCACTATCTACGCAAAAGACGCTTAGATTCGAAGCTCGATGCACGAGGAGTGCCTGCTGAAGAACGTGGGCGAAAAAAGCGCAAGGGCCCTCAAGATATCGTTCGTCAGAATGCGGCAGCCGAGTCGTTGGCTTCTCGACTCAACATTATCGCAGTCCATCGCTTGGACCGCGACACGAGTGGGCTGATGATTTTTGCGCGAACACGTCGAGCTGCAACGCTTCTCGGCCAGTCATTTCGAAAGCATGCGATTGATCGCAGGTACTTCGCAGTTGTCCAGGGGCATCCGACTACTCAAACTTTCGATAACCATCTGATTCGAGATCGTGGCGACGGGCATCGGGGAAGTACTCTCCTGCCGAATGCCGAAGGAGCCCAACGTGCGATCACCCATATCCGTCCGGTTGAAACGCTTGGGGACCATAGCGTGATCGAATGCAAACTGGAGACCGGTAGAACGCATCAGATTCGAATCCACCTTTCCGAAGCCGGTCATCCAATTTGTGGGGACCTAATCTATTGGAGATCATGGGACGGAACGAAAGTTTTGAAGCGCGAGGACCGTTCGAAAGCTCCTCGACAAGCACTTCATTCATCAACGCTTCGGTTTGTTCATCCGACAACCGGTGAAATCCTAAAGTTTGTGATGCCTTGGCCACATGACCTCGAGCGTTGGATTGCTGCTCTACGCGAAAAAGCCTAATTTGATCGATCGGAACGGCAGATGCTTGCGGAGTTTTCTTCGAGTTGCTCGCGTTGTATTGATTTCGGATTAAAATTAGCTTTAACCAAAAGTTGATTTTCACCTGCCGATTCCATTTTGAGGGTAATAAGCAAATGAGTTTTTACAAGTTTTCAAGCGTTGCTTTGACGCTCGCGATCGCCAGCATGTTTGGAGTTAATCCATCCGTGGCTCAGGAGGGAGTAGCCCAAGCGGTACCAGATGCGGCGACTCCTGTAGATAAAGTCGAAGCATCATCGCGACCTCTTAATTTGACAGTTGAATTAGTAAACGGCAACCTTATCACAGGAACTCTCGTTGAAGCGGACGTCGTTAACATCAAGACGGCGTTTGGTGAAGCAGCGATCCCCTTGTCGGAAATAGCTGGGATTCGTTTTGCAACACGCGAAGATGTAACCACGACAGTAGTGATGATCAACGGGGACTCCATTACCGGTGCAACAGATGTCAAACTAATCACAGTTGAAACCGACTGGGGAACCGCAAAGATCAACGGAAGCTCCATTCAGTCGCTCCTGTTGATCCCAGACTTGAAGTGGCAATTGAACTCGGGAGTAAGCGGAAAACGGTGGTCTTTAGTAGATTCCAAAGCATCGGAACCCGCAATGCAAGGATCGTCACAGCCCGCGACAGGTTCGAATCAATCACCGAATGCGAATCGTGTACCTGTTAGCCCTAGCACCCTTCCTGCGGGCACCTATTATCAAAACGGCGTCCTCTATCGAGCGGGTTCGACAAGCCAAGAGTAAGGTATTTTTCGAAAGTGACGATTGAGCGTGCAAGACTTACGTCGAAGTTATGAATACGGAACCATCACGAAATTGGATCTGCTTAGCGATCCAATCGCCCAGTTTAAAAAGTGGTTCGATAATCTACTGCAGTTAGAGAACCCAAAATGGTTCGAGCCCAATGCGATGACTCTTTCGACGGCGGAAGTAATCAATGGTGGTCAGGCTCGTGTGACCAGTCGCATTGTTTTGCTGAAGTACATCGATGGTGATAGCTTCGTATTCTTTACGAACTATCGCTCGGAGAAAGCTAATCAATTGCAATCAAACGCTCATGCTTCGTTGAACTTTCACTGGGACATTTGCGATCAGCAAGTTCGTGTGGAAGGAATTGTTTCCAAGACTGACGCGGCAGTCTCGGATGAATACTTTCACGCGCGGCCCATTCCAAGCCAGCTTGGTGCAATCGCTTCTCCACAATCGGAAGTTATCGCCGATGATTTGGATTTGAGTGTGAGGCTGAAAGAGCTTGACAGGGAGTACCAGGGCCGTGAGATCCCCAGACCCGAGCATTGGGGCGGCTACCGATTGAAGCCAGAGACAATTGAGTTTTGGCAAGGCAAACCTTCACGACTACACGATCGGTTTCGCTATCGTCGCGAGGATGATGGCCCATGGAAGATTGAACGATTGGCTCCGTAGTTTGGGACTATTGTCCCAATCGATTTTGCGGACGGGATAGTGGCGCTATCCTACGAGTTTTTAACGTCGTTGCTCGGATGCTCGCAATTCGTCACGCAGACGCTGGACCTCGCGGCGTAACTCGAGAATCTCTTCCTGGACGTTATCATTCAGTTGTGGACGAACGGTTGCTCCGAGCGGTAGATCGGAGGACGGATAGTTATACCGGACCGCGTCGGACATCCCACTAACACCGGGTACAACAATTTCTGCTTGTATAAACGAGCTACCTCGATAAAAGCTGATCGGAAGAACAGCACCTGGTTCGGATTCCAGTTGCCATCGCAGTACGTCTTGGTCGCTTTGAACATCTTCGTTGTTCATCGCAACGATGCAGTCTCCCGGCGACAGTC
>JANODQ010000307.1:0-4265 GCA_031412775.1 Pirellulaceae bacterium
ACGTTTCGGTTAATCGATGCCTACGCCGAAGTACTTACCGAAACACTCGAGCAAAAGCACTTTGGTTTTCACAAAACAATCCTTAGCGGTGTAACCGATCAAGAACCTCTTTGGAAGCGTGGCGTCATGGCTTGCAACCAAATGCTCGGGATGCCCGTCGGACAGCTTTACGTAAACAAATACTTTCCGCCCGAAGCCAAAGAACGAATGGAAGGACTCGTCGAGGGCCTTAAAGCCGCGTTTGCTATTCGCATCCAAGATCTTGAATGGATGAGTCCGGGTACCAAGAAACAAGCCCTTGAAAAACTAGCCAAATTCACTCACAAGATTGGCTATCCGAACAAATGGAAAGACTACTCTTCCGTTGAAATCAATGATCAAGATGTCGTCAAAAACCTTATGGCACTCGCCGAATTTGAGCACAAATACTCACTAGCCAAACTCGGAAAGCCAATCGATCGCGACGAATGGGGAATGCCTCCTCAAACAGTGAACGCATATTACAACCCACAAATGAATGAGATCGTTTTTCCGGCTGGAATTCTCCAGCCCCCCTTCTTCAATCTTAAGGCTGACGACGCAATCAACTACGGTGGTATCGGCGCTGTGATTGGTCACGAAATTAGCCACGGCTTCGACGACCAGGGAAGCCAATATGACGGCGATGGAAACCTTCGCAATTGGTGGACACAAACCGACCGCATGGAATTTGAACGTCGAGCAGATCAACTCGTCAATCAATATCAATCCTATAAGCCATTCCCTGATATGAACGTCAACGGAAAACTCACACTGGGTGAAAACATCGGCGACCTCGGTGGGCTCAACGCCGCATACACAGCATACCAACTGTCACTCAAAGGCAATCAAGCACCTGTAATCGATGGGCTCACAGGCGACCAACGCTTCTTCACCGGATGGGCACAAGTCTGGAGATGCAAGTACCGAGAGACCGAACTTCGTAAACGCCTTCTCACGGACCCTCACTCGCCCACCAATTATCGAGCGAACGGAATCGTATCCAATCTCGATTCCTTCTACGAAGCATTCACAGTCAAACCTGATGCAGCCATGTACATCGAAAAAGATATCCGCGTTCGCATCTGGTAGTACCAACCGCGTCGTATGATCTTTGCACTATTCGGATTAGATCAGCGACAGATCTTGAATTAATTTAGACTTTGGTAATCCTCATTGGATCTTGCTGGACCCCGCACGTATTGTTGCTCATGTCGCGCTTCTGTGAGCGAATCCGCACACGAGAATTTCCCTTTTCGCGAGTTTCGCTTTGTCGGATTATCCGACGACATCGTGGTAGGAACGACTCTTGTAGGTAGCTTGACTGACTCCAAGAGCCTGACCATCGGTAGTTATGGCACATCAATTGCATTCTAAACACCAAAAGATTCAGCTTGTTTCGTTCATGAAACATAAGCGTTCAGTACCAACTTACCTTGAATTCGAAAGCAGAAATCATGCGACTACCGCTAGCACTTTGTGGAATTGGATTTGTATTCGCTTTCGCGACCAGTAACGTCTTTTCGCAAGACGAAACAGCAAAGCCAATCGCAACAGAACCATCCAAAAGCCAAGTGATCCCACAAGTCTCCGTACAAAAGCCGATAAGTTACTGGATGGAAGCGAAACTGGGATATTCCAAAGCAATCTTGGAAGACTTAACCAAGGGCGATTTTGAAAAACTTGCCGACGAAGCACAGCAAATGAGGTTGATCGGCAAGATGGAAGGTTTCGTGCGTCGCAAAAATGAGTCTTATCGAAATCAACTTAGTGCCTTCGACATCGCTAACCAAGAGTTGATTCGACAAGCCAAACTCGGGAGCGCCGAAGGAGCAGCACTTGCTTTTAACCAACTAACGACCAGTTGCGTCTCGTGCCACGTACTACTTCGCGCCGGCGTCGAGTAATCCAGACTGGCAAAGGTCGCACCAAAAAAGCAATCATCACCAAGGCAGCTATCAACCCCTTGCTGGGCTGCTGAAACCTGAGCCGATGGCGCTAGCGCCTACGGCTCAGGAAAATGCCCTTTTCATCAGGCCCGCCTGTCCCCGTTCCGAGACCTTCCGACTAAGGAGCGGCTTCTGTTGACGCGAGTTGATTTGGATTGCTGCCCTTCAGCGCTGCCCTTTGAAAGAGCTTCGGACTAGGTTTAGCTGATAATTGGTCTGATAATACTGGGTCCATAAGTGTTTGGAGCGTTTCCGCGATCTCAAGTCCAGCATGTCGTGACGGCGGTCATGCGCGAAATCTTCTTTGAATTTTTAGTTAATTTTGCTTTAGTTTTTCATTAACTTCGATCTGGTGATGTGATAAGACTCCACAATCTTCACAAAGTTGATCACCGCCGATGATTTCCCGACGTGGGCTTACGCGTGACGTAGGTCGAACGGCACAGCGATCCAATATCGGTTAACCCAAGGCGGGTTCGAGATTCTTTTCGTCAGTCACTTGCGTAGTTGCCGCTACCTCTCAACTTGTAGATATCGCTCAAAATGGATAGCCCTCGATCGCTCTCACATTCGCCTACCAAATTAGCAGGTACCGCGTCAATCACATGGTTTGAAATAGGCGTACTCATAGCAAGCGGGCTCACAATCGCTGTGCTGTCGTTGCCGCTTCTACAAGCTTCGCGTGAATCGTCGCGTCGCAAAACGTGTCAAAGGAACTTGGTTCGTATTGGTGTAGCAATGCAGGAGCATGAGTCGACCCATCGAAAACTACCATCGTCCCATAATACTGACACCAGGACTCAGGCGAATGCATTCGGCGTTGCCTATCCTGATAACTCTCGCAACGGAGCGAACGGCTGGGGGTGGGGAACGACTTTGTTACCGATGTTGGACCAAGCTGCGTTATATGACAGCATGAACTTAAGTCGCCCTTGCTGGGATCCTTCCTTGGCAAGTCAGACGGGCACACAAGTTCCGATTTTTCTCTGTCCGTCGGCTTCGGCTGGAAACATGGGCTTCGAAGTCCAAATGGCCGGGCCGGACCAGTTGCACGGGTTGCCAATTAAGTTATCCAACGGAAACGCTGTTCGATTCGGTCATAGTCACTATGCCGTGAATGCGGGAACGGTTGCACCATGGGATCGGTCGGCAAGGGACTCGATCGATTTTTCCATACCAGAAGTGATCAACACACAAAAAGGTTCCAAACGAGTTTCAATCGATGGACCTTTCTACCCAAATTCAAAAGTGACTTTAAAGTCGATCACTGATGGATTATCGCAAACCATTTTCGTAGGCGAACACAGTTCAATCGTCAGCCACAAAACATGGGTTGGTATTGTACCGACGTCGATGTCGATTCCTCGATTGGATATTCGACAGTGGAAGTCGGAAGCTAAAGGTGGAAGCAGCCTCGTTGCAGTACACAGTGGTCCCGATCCACGCAAGCCTGTGGGTTCTTCAGCTGTTTATGCACCCAACAATCCGCTTGGTCATACGGACAGCATGTGGAGCGAGCATGGATCGGGTGGGCTATGCCTTTTGGGAGATGGATCCGTTCAATTTTTTTCTATGTTTATCCACCCCGAAACCTGGGTCGCCCTTTCAACTTGTGCCGGTGGTGAAGATGTTAAGTGATAGTGAAAACAAAAACATATTGCGGAAGCTTCGTCAAGATCGAAGTCGGTTTCTCAAAAGAATGCCCTGGTATCAACAGTTTTCCATCAAGCGATTCTTTCCGAAGAAAGCTCCGGCTGATCATAAGCCCGCGATCCGTAAAGCCCCGACACCTCAACCATCCAAGCGACGTCAGGCAATCGCAAACGCGGCTGCTATCTCCATTTTAGCAGTCGTTGTTGTTGGGGGAGTTTTGCCATTGCTGCGCCGTCCCACACCCACCTACATTCCAAATGCCGAGCTCAATCAACGCCTCGACTCACTGTTCACCGCCTTCAATTCTCACGACGTTTTCAACACAGAACGAATACAAAGTGAGCTCACAAAGATGAAGTCGAAGAACCGAATTGATGATGACTCGTTGGCTTATATTAAAGGCTTAAGTGAGTCAGCAATACATGGAGAATGGTCCGTCGCAGCACAGCGATTACATGAGTTTATCTACCATAGCATCAATGAATGAATGCACAAACAGCGTGACTTTTGCGACATCGTCTAAAGTTGATGGCAGGCGAAACCGCTATTTGGAGCGCGCAGCAAAGCGCGCGCCCAGCGAGCATGCAGACCGCACTGCGATGCCATTTGTGACGCTTGACCCGGCCAGTTCGACCGATCTTGACC
>JANODQ010000308.1:0-5163 GCA_031412775.1 Pirellulaceae bacterium
GAGAACTGGCTTCGCGTTTGGAATCATCGAATTAGGCATAGCCGCATTGCGAATGAGGCAACTTGTAGCCCACGCCCGTCCGGCTCCACTGAACGACTTTTACTATTCGCTCACTGAAAGTGGGCAGCGCCGCGCCTTGTCACTTCAAAAAGTTTGTTCCTACAGTGGACCAGCGCCTGTGCCTCTGATGGACTATGTCTTAAGCGTGGAAGCACAAGCTCGCCACTTCGACCCAGTCACCGAAGATCGTCTAATTAGTGCCCTTGATGGCGTAACATACGACCCAGCCTGGTTGAACCTTCTTGGACCTGCGGTCAACAGTACATCAGGCATATTCCTGTATGGCTCGCCGGGAAATGGAAAAACAACACTCGCGAAATGCCTCACTGCATGCCGTGGTGAAGAGATTTGGATTCCTCACGCAATTATCGATGATGGTAGCATTATCAAACTGTTTGACGCTTCTTATCATTTCCCCTCGGCCAGTCAAGTAAGTTCGTCTCGAGTCACTGCCAATCGCGAGCATGACCGTCGATGGATTCGTGTTCGCCGCCCAACGGTGATCGTCGGTGGAGAGCTGACGCTAGACAACTTAGAGGTGCGTTACGATGCCCGCAGCAATGTTTGCGAGGCACCTCTTCAACTTAAAAGCAATTGCGGTTGTCTCTTGATCGACGACTTTGGACGACAGCGAGTTGCTCCTGCAGACTTACTAAATCGATGGATTGTTCCGCTGGAAAGCCATATTGACTATTTAACTCTGCCGACCGGAAAGAAGATTAGCGTTCCCTTCGAGCAGACAATTCTCTTTTCGACAAATCTTCAACCCGAGTCTCTGGTCGATGAAGCATTTCTTCGAAGGGTACCTTTCAAGATTGAAATTGGTGATCCTTCGCGCGGCGAATACATCGAGTTGTTTCGCCGATCGTGTCAGGGACTTTCAATCGAGTGGCGTCCCGAGATCATCGACGCCTTTATTGAACGTCATTACCGATCGAAAGGTCGACCGTTACGTAGATGCCATCCCCGCGATTTACTAGCACAGGTTGCAGCTCTTGCAGCATATCGTAATGAACGTGCCGAGCTTCGTATGGAGTTTTTGGATCTGGCATGTAACAACTATTTTGGACTTCAATCACCAGCCCTCAATAAACTCAACGGTCGAAATTCGATCGCAGGTCATTCGCCCCAGCCTATGCCCGCCCACACGGAAAAAACTCTCACCAGACCAACCCACGCGCCCACAAATCCCGCGACTCTTACTCAGCCAACCTTGCCGGCAACAAGAACACCCTTGCCATCGGCCAACCGACAATCGCCCCAAACCTTACCGACCAATGTCATGATGAGTTCCGTCGGGCTCAACGCAACCAACTCCGTTATTAACAATTCCTAGTGTGCTTCTTTGCACTTGTTCACTAAGTAGGTATCCCGAATGGCTTCGATGATTGCCGGCGCAGAGACAGGCTTTGAACCGATCCCGGGCTACGTCCTTCGCGATAAGATTGGAGTGGGTGGTTATGGAGAGGTGTGGCTGGCTGACGCCCCAGGTGGACTAAAAAAGGCAATCAAGTTTGTCTTTGGGTCGATCGACGAGGAGCGAGCGGGCAACGAATTGAAATCGCTGAAAAGAATACGTGAGGTGCAGCATCCTTTCATTATTTCGCTTGAGCGTATCGAAATTGTCGACTCGCATCTGATCGTCGTCACGGAACTCGCCGACGGATCACTTCTTGACCGATTTCGGGAATTTCACGACCGCGGTTTGGTAGGTATTCCTCGCGAACGGCTCATTGAGTACATGAAAGACAGCGCCGATGCGCTCGACTTTTTATGCCAGCGGCATGATTTGCAACATTTAGATGTGAAACCGGCAAACCTTTTACTTGTCGCAGATCGAATCAAAGTCGCCGACTTCGGTCTCATCAAAGATGTTCAGAGAAATAGCATGTCGCTTATGGGCGGTATGACTCCCACTTACGCAGCGCCAGAGATGTTCGATGGTCGACCAGGACGTTACTCCGACCAATACTCTTTAGCGATTGTTTACCAGGAGATGCTAACTGGAGGGCTTCCTTTTCGAGGCCGGACAACTGCGCAACTTGCGACGGAGCATTTACACAAAGCGCCAAACCTAGAAGGTCTACCCGCCGCGGAACGTCCTGTCATCGCCCGCGCACTATCAAAGAAACCGAGCCAACGCTTCGGTTCATGCCGCGAGATGATAGACGCACTCATAGCGGCTCACCAACAATCATTGTCAAACGCCTCGGCATCCGAAAACGCACCCCTCAAAAATGGTTCTCGTAAAGCCGCTACTGCGAAATCAACACCCGTTCGACCACTAGCAAGATCTGAAAATCAATCGCAATCGTCCCTCGATCCCAAACGAACAAAATCCTGGTCTTCAAAAACGCACGAGATAGAGACCACGGAAACTCGTGAAGTCACTTGGCTTCCACCACTTGACCTCAGCCAAGACATAAATCCGATACTCTCTCCGGCTCTCTTTATTGGCTTTGGAGGAACCGGCGCCGAGATACTCACCTCTCTTCGCAGCAGACTTCAATCATCCAACATTGATCTTCGAGAGCACAAGGACCTAGGCTGGTTACTGGTGGATACCGATGAAAAGACAGTTCAGCTTTCGACCGATGCAGGAACCAGCGGTCGCCTTCATTACGAACATATCCTTCTGACCCCATTAAAATCATCGCAACAATATCGGGAGCGAGCTCAAGAACCTTTTGGTCCTTTGTCGCGTCGATGGCTTTACAACGTTCCGCGATCGCAAAATACCGAAGGGGTTCGCCCCCTAGCGATGTTGGCTTATCTTGATCACGCTCAACTGTGCCATAGCGTTTTAGAACAGATCGTTCTGAACCTTTCAACGCAAATGAATGAATCCGGTTCTGTGAATTCGCCCAAGCAACCTATTCGAATTTATCTACTGGGCTCTGTGCATGGAGGAACAGGAAGCGTTTTGAGTATTGAGTTCGCTTTCTTGATTCAGCAAATGCTCAAAGATCTCGATTTGTCGGCTCAGATCCATTTGGTTCTCACGGCGGCAAGTGAAAGTAACATGATCGCATACGAACTAGCCACTGCCGCCGGTGTCGCTTGTTTAAAGGAACTCAATCACTACTCCTTTAGTGCCGGTCTTTATCCAGGAATTCCATCACTTCCTGAATTTCAACCGACGAAGGCCCCATGGCAAAATGTATTCCTTGTACACGGTGGAAAACTCGGCGACACCACTTTGTGGTATTCTGCCATTGAACAAGTTGTCGATTTTCTTTACATGGACGCTTGCACCGCGCTGGGCGGAATCCTCGATAGGCGACGTAACACAAGCAACAAATCGACGTTCACTACTGAGCATGGAACTAGCAATAAAACTAGCCAGACAGTGGCGAGTAATCCTGACGATCATGACTGCGCTGATTGGCTCCGAACGATAAGGTCTGAGAAGATTAATCTCACGTCCAAGTTGTCGCCGGAACCCTTTGTAAAGTATTTGAGTCTCCAGGCCCTTCAGCCGTGGTTATCCAAACTCACAACAACTCAAAAAATTGACTCAGAATCGCAACGAATAGTAACTACTTCGCAAATCGATTACTTCGTTAATGATCTGTTTCGTGAGAATCGCTGGACCGCACAGACTTGGGTTCGGCAGTTTACCGAGTCACTGATGAGTGGTAACGACACCCAATCAAGTGGCACGACTAATTCACTGAGTGAGTTTCTGCTGGCCGATTTGGGATATCCGATCGATGTGAAGTCTCTAGATTTAGACTACGTTGTGAATCAACTAGGTCTTTCACTTGAAGTTTCTCAACGTCAAGCGAACGGGCTACTGACCTCGTCGTCGGAAAGCCTATTTTTAGCCCTCACTAGCCGTTGGTTAAAGTCGAGTGATCGATGGTTGAGCCTTGCAGAACTGCTCGATGAGGTAAGCCAGCGATTTAAGAAGCAACATGTCTCCCTCAATACGGTCGCTCAACGCTTTCGTGACACAATCACTACCCTTCGACAAAACCAAGGCTCGCAAGAAAAACAAAAAAATGACGCGTCCGAGAAACTTAATGCTACAAAAGTTGAAAATCAGATTCTCGGCATTGAGTTTCAGGCAGCTACACATCGGTTTGCTGGGCAACTGTTGTTGCGACTAAGTCAATACGTTAAATCGTTGGCGATGGTGTGGAATGCGCAGTCGAAAGGACTTCTCGATCAATTCAGGCTTTGGTCTCATACACTTGCAAACGACCTTGACATTACAGTCGACGCCAATGGTTTGATTCGCGACGATCGGACTCCTGTTCCTGGGTGCTTCCGAGGCGCTCGCAATGCGGTCCAGCGAGAAATCGAAAGCCAACTCTTGCACTTTGTTGAAACGCGGTTTTCTCAGGCGGTAAAAAACCGATCAGCTTGTCCACCAAGCATCACATCGAAAGAAACGAAATATGATTCGCCGGAAACCGTCGATCGGTTCGTGGATAATGATTCCTTAAGCCGATGGACCGATCAATCTATTGCTCTTTTGATTAACGTCTCGAAGGAACTTGGGATTGAGCTATCCGATTCCTCTGACGTGGGCATCACGACCTCATCAACAATGGTTTCAAACCTCTCTGTCGATGCAAACCGCAATCAAATCGAAAGCAATGAATTACCGCTTTTAATTGATGGCGGTGCAAAACGATCGATCCTGATGATTCCTAAGAACTCCATTGAACCGGATGACCTTGCTAGGTGGCAAGCAGCCGGGAACACTAACGTAACGGTTGTAGAAATCGAAGGGCTAAAATCGGCTCAGTTATACACTGAAGGCGAACAGATACTACTAGCCCAGATGATTCAACGTTTGTGGATGCCCAACCAAGAGCGATATCAGCTTGCCGATCGTGTGCACTCTAGAAATGACATCGATTGGCTGCCAATTCGATAGCCTTGTCAATCTTTTGACAAAGTAAACATTGGGTGACTACCAGCGTATTAGTGCCGTACCCCACGACAAACCCGATCCAAAGCCGCATAACAAAACGTTGTCCCCACGCTTCAAAAGCCCTTGACGATTGGCATCGTCCAAGGCGATTGGGATACTAGCCGCCGAGGTGTTACCGTAGCGATCAAGATTGACAACGACTCGATCAGATGGGATAC
>JANODQ010000309.1:0-9085 GCA_031412775.1 Pirellulaceae bacterium
CCACCCTTCTGAAAGCGGCTGGTCTAAATCTATAAAGGTGTTTGGAGCAAAGAAAGCGGGCGTTGCCCGGGATGTACTTGTGATGCAGTTAGGCATGGGATCCTCGTTGGGTTCCCATGGGCTTTCGTTCGGACGCAGGAATTTGGCTAGACGATTGCCAGTCACGCGCCATTGTTGTGCGAATGTTTTATGGAGGCGACAACGATATCGGACTGATTACCAATTCGAATGCGTTTCCCAACTTAGAGCTACCCTTTCTCAGTGTTGCAAACAACACTACGACTCAAAGCCAAGCTCTCGTCGCCGTTCCCGGGCAACTAAGTGGTAACGTCAACGCGAACCTTAGTTCCAATGTCTACGGAGGTGATTTGCTATTTCGACGGTTGCTCACCCGTGACAGTCTCGGACGCTGGGATTGGTTGATGGGCTATCAAACAGCTCGTCTCTCGGAATCGCTGTCCCTACAATCAACTCGAGAAACAATTCCTGCTGGTACTACGAATTCCGTTCTGGATTCTTTTGATGTCAAAAACCAGTTCCACGGTGCAACGTTTGGTTTCAGCGGTGATGTCCGAGAAGGATGCTGGTACTTCGGCGGCATGTTCAAATTAGGACTCGGCAACATGGAACGTTCGGTAGCTATCCGTGGCTCGCAAACAACCACCGTTGCAGGCGTGCCGAGTACAACCGATTCTGGACTTCACGCCTCCTCGCGAACAAACAGCGGGAACTACTCATTCAATACCTTTGTAGTGTCGCCCGAATTAAATCTTACTGCCGGCTATCGACTCACTCCGAAACTAGATTTCACGGTTGGATACAATCTGCTCCGTCTTCCAAAAGTGACTCGTGTTACGAATGCACTCGATCCACGATTAGCAGTCGACGATGCAGCAGTGCCGACTCAGATGAATCCCGCTTTCGTTTTCCGCGAGTCCAACTTCACCCTCCACAGTCTGAACCTTGGACTTCAATGGAACTACTAGGACACGGCAGTCGTAGATCCTCTTTGCATGTTTGAAAATGTATCGAGTGTTTTGTCAAATCAAAGGCAAGGGAAGTTACCCGTAGCAGATGCCGAAAGATTTCTGAAGTCTCCCGAGTACATTATCATCTCCTTAGGCTTACGAATTCCTACGAATTTGCGACTACAAAATTTCGATTGTGTACCATAACACGCAGCTCAAGCGAGTGACCTCCACGCTGGAACCACTAGCTGACGCTTCGTGTGAGGTACGCCAATTATTAGCGGGTGCCTAAGCTCGCAGGAGGGCCAGTAGGTCCGTTGTAGAAAGCTTACCGGCGGAATGAGTTCCATCTAAAACACCAGCTACCAAGTCGCGTTTAGTATCGTGAAGACGCAAAATCTCCTCTTCAATGGTATTCTGCGCTACAATTCGATAGACCATGACAGGCTTCTGCTGGCCGATACGGTGAGCCCGATCGGTCGCTTGATCCTCTACTGCTGGATTCCACCATGGATCCATATGAATGACATAGTCCGCCGCGGTTAGATTCAACCCTGTCCCGCCTGCCTTGAGGGAAATCAGAAACGCTGTTGCATCACCGTTTTGGAATTGATCGACTTGTCCTTGCCGTGCAGCAGCCGGAGTCGAGCCGTCGAGATATTGATAGGTGATACTTTCTTTATCCAACATCTCGCGAATAAGTTGGAGATGAGTCACAAACTGGCTGAAGATCAACACGCGATGTCCTTCTTCGCGAAGCTGCAAAAGTGTTTCTGTCAATTGCGTCAGCTTTGCGGACCCTTCTTTCCAGCTATCGTGTACTAGTCGTGGGTGGCAAGAAATTTGCCTGAGCCTTGTCAGCAGAGCAAGAATCTTGAATCGTTGATCTTGGATGTCAGGAAGTTTTGTAATGGCGTCTGCTTCGCCAATCGCTGACAGCCGTACTTCATCATAAAGCGCACGCTCGGCCGCACTGAGTTCCACGTACAAATTCATTTCCGTTCGAGCGGGAAGATCCTTGAGTACCTCTTTCTTCGTGCGACGAAGCACAAAGGGCTGAAGCCGCTGCCTGAGGGCTCCTCGTCGTTCATCATCGTTATCGCGTTCAATAGGTCCAGCAAAGCGAGTGCGGAATTGGTCCCAGCCTCCAAAGACTCCAGGAGCTACGACCCGGAAGAGACTCCAAAGTTCGCCAAGGTGGTTTTCCACTGGTGTTCCAGTCAGAGCGACTGTCCATTTCGACGGAATGGTCGCTATCGCCATCGATGTTTTGCTTCGGCTATTTTTTATCGCTTGGGCCTCATCGAGAACCATGGTGCCCCAATTAACTTTCGCAAGGTGCTCCGCGTCCCGAAGCGCTAAACCATAGCTACAGACGACAATCTGGTTATTGCCTACTGACGTCAAGAACTCCGCGCGATCTGTCTCGCGGTACATAAAAGCGGTCATACTAGGAGCAAATTTTTCAACCTCGCGCATCCAATTAAAGCAGACCGAAGTAGGAGCGATAACCAAAGCGGGGCCTTCTTCACCGCGATCGATCACTGCAGCGAGTGTTTGAACGGTTTTCCCAAGTCCCATATCGTCGGCCAAGATGCCACCGACACCCCACTCTGCTAAACGTCGAAGCCATTTGTAGCCATCGATCTGGTAGTCTCGCAAGGTTGCATTTAACGATTCGGGAAGGACCGGTTCAAGCTTTTCGGAGCGGCTCAATTTTGCCAAGCATTCTTGCCAAGCACGCGTCGATTGAATCTGAAGGTGCTGCTCCGCTTCTCGCATCGCGATTGCCGAAGTCCTATCGAAACGAAGTGAACCACGCTCTTGATTGACCGAGTCGCGTATCTGCATCAAACTTTTCCGAAGTTGATCAGATATCTTTGCCCAGCCACCGTCTTTAATTTTGACGTAGTCGCCGTATCGCGTCCCTTCTGCTTCAGCCCGAAGGCTATCCATCAACGATACGATGTCGAACTCTTTGTCGCCGATCGTACAGGAACCGGTCAAGTTGAACCAATCACGTTTTTGCGTAATCCCAACACGTACATTTTGCGACGAGACGGTCCCAAGTACATGGATCGGAGGCTCCGAAGTTTTGTCCCATAAGACCTCAATCTTGGGTTCTTGGGTCTGAAGTTTTTCGATCAAGTCAATCGCCTGGCCAAATTCCATCAGCGTCCCGTCGACCTTCCCGTCATCCAGCTCCAATCGTTTGAGCAAGTCTTGAGAATGAACGCGTTCGTCGGTTAAAGACCGCACCAACTGAATAGGCCTGCCCTCCTCCAGGGCCGAACGAATCATTACACCTTCTGCCGGCTTCACAAGTCGATCATCTGCATCGCGAACTCGTATTCCATAATAGAGTGCACCATCCTTGCGTGATCGCAACACAATCAGCGGACGGGTTGTTTCGGGCTGGATGGGACCAGCCAATTCCGTCGGCAACTGTAAATTCACAACACTTTGAAGCTTCAACGCTCGTTCCAAGAATTCCTTCTCGCGATGATGGGGAACAGAGCTCAATCCGTGCATCGACTTGATGAACTCTACCTGCGTTTTCGAGCCTTTGTAGATTTCGACTTTCATCAGTCGGGCGTTGACGCAAATGACGTGATGACTGTCGATCGCGATCACGCTGTCTGGTTCGATTTGAGAAAAAGAAAAATCAAATCCTTCTTTTCCCTTAAATATCTCCAACAGGCCATCAAACGCTTTTACTTCGACCGGTTCGCCGTCCAAGTAGACATGACTCTGACCGATAAGTTCGTAGAGGATTTCGCCGATGTCGTACAGGTAACTCGAACCGTAGTAGCCGCTTCCCGGATTCATCCGTACTTTACTTCGAATCCTCAGGTCAGCCTCTGTTAGAGGTGTGCTGTCGGAGAACAGTTCAGCCATATCCACCTTTCGACCTTTCGTCCAGCCTCCACCACGCTTGCGTACTTGCTGAATCATCGGATAAATCGACACGCTGCGTTGTAGTTCCACGCACCAGGCAAGTCGCCGAGTATCAACATCATTAGAAGAAGTCGGCAATGTAAATTCAGTCGACGGCTCTTGAACGGGGGCTCGCTCTAGAAGTAGATCCATCGCCCGAATCAAGCGTTGACTTTCATCGAACTTGAAGTCCGCTTTTTTGAAGACGCCCACGCCTGCTCCCTTGCGCTTCAATGTTTCCGTAAAATTGGACTTCGAGTCCTTCAGGTGGTTGATAAGAAACTGAATGAAGTGGTAGACATGCTCGCAAGGAAATTCCCCATTGGAATCTTCGCAATTGCATCCAGCCGGAGGTCGGCTGCCAGCTGATCGGACATAGACCCTGAAATCATTCGAGCCCAAATGATACGAACCCGTAATCGTGCCGTCGGACAACAAACTTTCGAATTGATAGCTCGTACCGGTGCGAAAGGGCATTCGGCTAATCGAACGCGGGAACATGGAGGCCAGATCCTTCAGCGACTCGGACTGACGCAGAACAGGATCGGTCGGGATTGGTGGACGAGTATTCGCAGGAACAGGGGGCCGTCCTCCAACAGTTCCAAGGCCCGAAAGCCCGTTGAGAATCTGATCTATCTCGAAATCTCGTGATTGAATGTTCCCGCTCATCGGTCCAGATGAACCTGGACTCGTATCGAACATCGATGCCATCATTCGACGAATTGCTGCCAAGCTCGATGGCTTTTTACTTTTTGCCATATTCGCGATTCCTTCCATGGACGGGTACAACAAAAAGCCGGAAGGTCCGACAACCTTCAAGCAATAAAATCAGGCTCCAAGCCTCGATTGTATCATAGCTTTTTACCCGATTCCACGACTTCAAATACTCAAAAATGAGTTTCAATAAGAATTACATATGCAATCTCCCCCTCACCATCACTGCAGGCCGCTCGGCTTACATCAGCAAGTCCGTGCGGGCTCACCTGGGATGGAACGGTGTCCAGAATAACAACAGCTCTACAACCAAGGGATCAGTCGTCCGTCTAGCATGTCGGGCAGGGCTTTTCTAATCCAACGTTGGATTTGAGAATCACTGTATCGAACGCTGAAGTGCCCGCAAATGATGTGCTTGTTCTTGAAGTCATTCTTTCTTGCGACGATGTCATCCAAATGCATGTGTCCGTGCTTGTGAATCTTTTCACGTCGATGACTTGGTGATAAGAAAGTCATTTCGGTGATCAGAATTTCCGCTTCAAACATGGCAGGGCACTCATCCAGTCCACCTGGAGCGGGGTCTCCGGTATAGGCGATCATCGGCATTCGCGTTTCGACGGTGACTTCGGTACCTGCGTTCTTCAAGTCGCGGATCTCGTGACCTGCAAGATGAGTAAACTCGGGACGAAGTTTCCTTCGTCGTTCCCAAATGACAAATCCAAGCGATGGAATCGTGTGCTTTGTCGCGCTAGTTGTTACGACTAGCTCTCGCGATAGTTCGATTTCCATTCCGGGGCCGATACCAATCAGCTCGCATGGAAGTCGGCCCCGATCGAGTCTGCCGAACATTTTCAACATTCCCTCTACCGCTGGGATTGCTTCTTCGGGAAGGTAGATTACCGGTGGTTCCATCTTCATCATTCGCCGCCTGGCAACATAGACCGGCAGGGCTGCAATGTGATCCAAATGGGTATGCGAGACAAAGAACTTAGGAATCGCCATGAAGTCCCAAGGCTGAGCACCAAGGTCGAAGCCGACCTTCATCTCATGAATCCGCCAATACGACTGGACGGCCGCTCGCGAGTAACCCTCGATCGTGTAGTTCCCAAGCTTCCGAGCAGAAGACGCCACGTTCGATAGCGAAGCTTCCGGAGTCTCCGATTGTGTATTCTTGTCCATGAAGATTGGCGTCGGGGGTTTTTAATATGGCGAACTATTAATTGCAGAACTTACCGGATGCCAAGCTTACTGAATGACTGGACAAACATCGAACCATTGACGACCATCTCGCTTTATCCAATCGGTCGATGCCTCTGGGCCCCAACCGCCTACCTCGTAGGGTGCAAGAGACGGAGCAGCAGGACTTCGCCAAGCGGTCATAATTGGATCAATAATCTGCCACGCTTGTTCCACTTCGTCGCTACGGGCGAAGAGACTGGCATCCCCGTTAAGTGCGTCCTGGAGAAGACGTTGGTATGAGTCAGGAAGTTCGCGACCGCCCGTGTCGAATCGAAAATCAAGCTCCGATAGCCGCATGTTCATTTCTTGATCGGGAATCTTGCTTTGGAAGAACAATTGAAGTCCTTCTGCCGGCTGAATCTGAATCACAAGGCGATTCGCTTCCGGGCTCACGCGACGGTTTCCACCAAACATCAAGTGCGGCGGTTCTTTAAATTGAATCACAATTTGCGTAGTTCGACACGAGAGAGCCTTACCGCTTCTTAGATAAAAAGGAACGCCTTTCCATCTCCAATTGTCGATCAACAACTTGAGCGCCGCGAATGTTTCGGTTTGGCTATCAAGCGGTACGCCCTCCTCTTTCAAATATCCGTTGTACTGTCCACGAATACAGGATTCCGAGTAATCGCTGCCTTGGAAGCGGCGAACCGCTCGAAGGACTTTTACTTTTTCGTCCCGAACGATATCAGCATTGAAGCGAACAGGAGTTTCCATCGCGGTGATCATCATCAACTGGAACAAGTGATTTTGGAACATGTCCCGTAGAATACCGGATTTGTCATAGTATCCTCCCCGTCGTCCCACGGCGACTTCCTCAGCGCACGTGATTTGAACGTGGTCGATGTAATTACGATTCCAAAGCGGTTCAAAAATAGTGTTTCCGAACCGAAGGATCATCATGTTCTGGACAGTCTCTTTGCCCAGGTAATGATCTATACGGTAGATTTGATCTTCGCGAAATACTTTATGAATCGAATCGTTTAGTGAACGCGAGGTAGCAAGATCGGTACCGAATGGCTTTTCGATAACAACACGTCGCTCTCCTGCCGAATCGTCGGCTAGACCAGCTTTTCCGAGCTGCGTGATCGCGGGAGCATAAAGCTGCGGCATGGTCGACAGATAGTAGACTCGAGTCGTCTTCGCGTTCGCTTCTAACGTGTCGAGCAATCCTTTGAGTTGTACGAAATCTTCATCCGTAGCAATATCGCCTGATTGATAAAAGACATTCTCAGCAAACGCAGCCCACGACTCCGGAGTGAAGTCGTGTTTCGCAAACTTTGCAGTGGTCACGGCAAGCTGGTTCCGCCACTCTTCGTTCGTAAAGGGGCTGCGAGCAACACCTACGATCCGAGTTGGCGTCGACAATCGACCCTGTTGGAAGAGTCGGTATAACGCTGGGATAAGCTTACGACTCGTTAGATCGCCTGAAGCCCCAAAGATGACCATCGTGTGAGACATAGATTCCCAAGTTTCCTCAAGCGAAAATGTTGCTGAACAAAAGCCAGACCGACAAATGACGCACGACTACGAAGGCTTCTTACGCAGTTCAAGCCACTCGCTATGGAAGGTGCCTTCCATATCAATTCGCTTATAAGTGTGAGCTCCGAAATAATCGCGTTGTGCTTGCAACAGATTCGCAGGCAAATTGGCCATGCGATAACTGTCGTAGTAAGCGAGCGCGGTTGTAAACGCAGGCGCTGGAATACCCAAAATGGTTGCCGCAGCGACGACCGAACGCCAACCAGATTGAGCCTTTTCAATGGCTTGTTGGAAGTAAGGATAGAGCAGCAGATTCTCGAGGTTCGGTTGTTCATCGAAAGCCGACTTGATGCGATCCAAGAATTGGGCTCGAATAATACAGCCACCGCGCCAGAGCAACGCGCAATCGCCGAAGTTCAAGTTCCAGTCGTATTCCTTGCTCGCTTCTTGCAACTGAACGAAGCCTTGTGCATACGAGCAAATCTTCGAAGCATATAGAGCTTGCTTGACAGCTTCCACGAAGGCCTTCTTGTCCGAGACCAATTGCTTCACAGGCGAATCGAAACTTGCAGTGGAGCCGGCTGCCGGGCCCTTGAGAACTTTGCTGGCTCGAACACGAGCATCTTTCACTGCCGAGATCGTCCGAGCGTAAACAGCGGCCGTCACCAATGTGCTTGGAACACCCAAATCGAGAGCTAGCTGGCTCATCCATTTACCAGTACCTTTTGCACCAGCGACGTCCAAAATCTTGTCTACCAAGTAGCCGGACTTGCCTGGCTGATCATCCTTGGCACTAAAGATGTCGCGAGTGATCTCAATCAAATAGCTTTGAAGCTCGCCGCGGTTCCATTCTGAAAAGACGTCATACAGCTCTTCGTTGGAAAGTCCGCCGACTTCTTTTAGCAAGTAGTAAGCCTCGCAGATCAACTGCATATCGCCGTACTCAATGCCGTTGTGAACCATCTTTACATAGTGCCCCGAACCGCGTGGGCCAACCCATTCACAGCAAGGAATGTCTTCTTTGGGGCCAACCTTGGCTGCGATCGATTGGAAGATCGGCTTGATGGTTTCCCACGCTGGCTTCGATCCGCCAGGCATCAAACTAGGACCCTTGAGAGCTCCCTCTTCACCACCAGAAACCCCACTACCTACGAAAAGCAGACCCTTGCTTTCGACGTAAGTCGTACGACGTTCGGTATCGGCGAAGTGAGTGTTTCCACCATCGACCAAGATGTCACCAGGCTCGCAGTGAGGCAACAATTGCTCGATTAAATCGTCGACGGCTGGACCAGCTTTGACGAGCATCATCACGATTCGAGGAGTTTTGAGACTTTTTACAAATTCGCCGATGCTATGCGCACCAAAGAAATTTTTGCCTTGGGCCCGTCCCGCAAGCAGCTCGTCTACCTTCTCAGTCGTTCGATTAAAGACGGCAACTTTGTACCCACGACTTTCGACGTTGAGTGCCAAGTTCTCGCCCATGACCGCCAAACCAATCAAACCAAAGTCGCAAAGCTCGCTCATTTTAATATTCATTTACTCTTAAAAACAAAGAAAAATAATCTTAATTAGATAATAGATAACATAGAGAACTAAGATTAGACATATAATGAGATGGACAAGAATACGTTTAATAATAAATCGTATTTTAATTCTATTTCTTTTTGAACAAAGTATTAATTTCTTAATGAAATAAATTAATCATTCTTAGTTAATTTTAATATTTATGGGGTTTTGGGGTTTTGGGG
>JANODQ010000310.1:0-2868 GCA_031412775.1 Pirellulaceae bacterium
CCCGCAGCGGCCAGCACCGCAGGATCTACTTCACCAAGAGTCTTTGCTTCAGACATGCAAACGCAACCTTCCAAGACGTGTTCAAAGTGCCGCCGAGCCGGATTTTTCAAAGCCATATTGTCGCTAAAGCAGGCCTTCACGTAAAGGACGAGTTACCCGTTTTCTTGCCGTAACGAACACGTGCAATCGCAATTATTGAATTCTTCAAACGATCGCATATAAATACTTTCAGAACAAACCAAAACCCGAATCGGAGCCTAATCCCAAGACAACCTGAGCCGATGGCGCTAGCCACGGGTTCCGATTTTTCCACAATTTAACAGATAGCACCAGAGGCTAGCGCCTAAGGCTCAGGAAAACGCCCTTTTTATAAGCCCACGCCCTGGCTCAGGTAATCGGAGATCCTGGCTTGGTTAAACGGCGATAGTCGTCATATTGTAAGGCTCTGCTGCTGGTTCTCGCCGGTGGTGCCGACTCCGAATACTTTGAGAAAGTCTGCTCGTCCATGACTCGCGTGTTTATTAACCAGATCCAGCCACAATCGTCGGTCGACGAAGTTTTTCGCGTGGCGGACAAGCAGCACCGTGCCAACCGTCAGGGAAATATGTATCTCTTGCTCCAATTGACGGATCGCTCCGGAAGCATCTCGGGGATGCGATGGAATGCTGACGCGAGAATGTATGAATCGTTTCAAAAAGGGGATTACTTGCGAATCCAGGGGGCAGCCCAGCTACACAATGGCCAGCTCCAGCTGATCGTCAATCACTTGCAACTGGCTGACCCAACCACCCTGAATCTTGAGGACTTCGACCAGTTGGACCGCGACAAGGTCGATCGCTTGTGGAGCGAACTCCTGGCACTGATCGAAACGATGGCATCCGCACCTGCGAAAGCAATCGCGATGGCATTTTACAACGATCGCGAGATTGCAGCCAAATTTCGGATGGCACCGGCGGGCGTCAAGGCACATCATGCACACGCGGGCGGGCTTCTCGAGCATGTCGTCGAATTGATGCAAATCGCGAGCCTGTTAGCGACTCGATATCAACATATTGATCGGGATTTGTTGCTGCTGGGGGCCATGCTTCATGACATTGGCAAACTTGAAGAGCTCCTCTTTGAAGACGAAATGTCATACAGCGACCCTGGGCAGTTGGTCGGTCATTTGGTTCAAGGTGTTCAAATGCTTGATCGCCAAATTCCAGTAGCCGAAGCAACTCTTGGGGCACCAATCGACAAATCTTTTCAGTGGCGACTGCAACACATGATCGTAAGCCACCATGGACAGCTTGAGCACGGTTCGCCTCGCGTACCGCAAACCCTTGAGGCGATTGTCTTGCATGCGATCGATGACATGGACGCAAAAGTGAATGCGGCTACCGAGTGGATCCGTGCGGACCGAAACACCGATACACCGTGGACATCGTTCAACCCAACGATCGCAAGAAAGTTCTACAAGCCGTCAGATAACGCCTAGTTGACACCGCCTCATTGACACCGCCTGATCACTGCCGAGCCCAATTGTGAACAATTCCAATTCAATTTGTTGGCGATGCATTAACCATCGCGAAGTTGTTTCCGGCAAGGGTTCCGTCTTCTTGTTATGTAAGGTCTCGCAGCATGAAGACAGCCAGCTTCAGCTACCAGTCACCGATGCCCAGGCTCAGAAAGAGTTGCTTGCCATCAAGGATCGCTGGCCTAAGTATCCTCCGCAACCGCTGAGCAATTGCCCGTTCTTTGTTGTGAAATTGATTGCACAACAATATTAGGGATTGTAAGACTAGGAATCGTTTTTAACGTCGCCTTTCGTTCCGTGAAAGAAGCGATAACACAGACCTATCGTGGAGCAAAAGGCGACAATCTACAAAGCCTTGCAGTTGATCCGATTCACGTGCGTTTAAAGTCTGCCGCTGCGACTCAATAGCCCGCCACGACATCGATTCCAAATCGTGTCCCCATCGCGCTCCAAGTGTCTGCGTCGATCGATTCGTTTAAGAACTCCGTGTGACCATCCGCGAAAACGACGTGAGCACCTCCTAGGTGACGCGACGAGTAAGCCATTTCAATCTCATCGATTAGAACCTGCGGTTTGATACGGTAAGAATTAATTCGGCAAGCGGTCGAAGCCAATGCTTCCGAGAGTTCTGAGTTCCCGATGGTTGGACTTCCAACAGCCCAATGATCCACGAGCTGTGGGTTGTTATTCAAGTCGTTGCCAAAGACATTTTCAAGAAAAAGTGCTTCGCCTACAAAAACCGTATGCGAAGTCCCGTCCAATATGCCTGAGTGCGTGGTCTTGCTGTTCGTATAAAAAATCCCGTCCTGCTCGGAGTCATCCAAGATCGGCTGCGGTCCAGATTCTGTGGAATTTAAGCCTGTTGCACATGCAAGATAATTGCAAGGGACGCGTTTCGCTACTTGATGATCAAACACAAGAGGCGAGTTAGCTGAGGGACAGCGAAATATTGGCGATCTAAACTGGAGCGATCCCGCGTTCCTCGAGCTTGGGTCATCCCAGGCTTTCGTCAAGTCTATTGAATCGCGAAGCGTGGATTGTTCTATGAACGGTAGGATGTGGCCGCTCCAAAGCAAACGCTGATTGGATACAAGGCCCGGCGATGTCGAGCAACCCGCTGGATACCTTTTGTAGCTGTACTCGAAATTTGCGAACGCTACACCAATTTGACGGATAGAGCTGGTACACTGAACGCGTCGAGCGGCCTCACGAGCGGCTTGAACTGCCGGTAGAAGAAGCCCCGCAAGGACTCCGATAATCGCGATAACCGTAAGCAATTCGACGAGAGTGAAACCCATCGCCGGAATGAAACCTACCGATAGTGGCCTGCATTGCTTTCGTTTTCTTTCGTG
>JANODQ010000311.1:0-8391 GCA_031412775.1 Pirellulaceae bacterium
GATCGCTTCTGAAATGCCTTGGTAGTTAAATGTGCAGCTCGACAACTTGGCTCTCAAGAACAAGCCTAGGTTGTGGGGCGAGCGACTTTTGAAGAAGGTCGAGGATAAGGTCGTCATCGTCGACCACCGAATGTCTGACGAGGATGTCAACCGTGCCCCCATGACCTGTTTTCCTGTAGGCAGCATATAGCGACACCTCTGCCACTCTACGTGCTTCCGGGACGGTTTGAACACCAAATCCCTGGAACATTCCGATGAGATAGTCCAAACATCTCTTAACTTCGAGAGCCGTTCGTTCCACCATCTTCAATCTACTTAAGTGGAATTGCACGACGCGTATTCGCGCATAGCTAGACTTCGACGGGGCTAAAATTTTAATGCTTCCCGATGTCACAAGCCGCAAAGTGCGTGTGCTAAAGATGTTGTCGAAGTAAGGGTGCAAAATTCGCTCCGGCTCTGTTCGCAATACTCGTCCAGACGGGAGCGATCTAAATGAGAACTTCAGGAGGCGCCGCTGATTCGACGGCCCGCTCGGACCCCTATGCAAGATAACCCTGTTTTTAAACCCCTTTCGTTGCGGATAAAAATCACCTTTAGCGTGCTGACAGTCCATGCATGCAGGGACAAGGTTGGCAGTTAACACTGAAAAATGAGGGAAAAGTTTTTTGGCGCGAGGGAGGTAGTGATCTAGGGTTAGCACTCCAGGAAGGCCACAGTAAGGACATGCTTGCAGAATTGTGTTTGCACTATCGCGCAGCTTCCGAACATACGCCAACTGTTTCACTGAACGATCATAAAGTTCGTTGAGTAGACGGGCTTCGCCAGGTTGCGATTTTTGGCAATCCTTGAAAACGGTCGGTGTTTTGTAACTATTGGGATAGGCAATGTACTCCCTCTTGAGCAAATTCAGGCAGTTACTCAAGCCGGCTGTATTACTTCGCCGCGAAGCGCTCAAGCTTTTGAGTGCCTTCAAATCAGATTCGATCGTACGCGGAAGCTTGATTCTTATCATTGACTACTCTCGGCGGCCCTTAAACGCACATAAATCTCTGCATCACGACCAACCTCGGCCTCAACTTCCTCAATCAATTGCGAGCGTTCGAGGTCGGACGTAGCCTCAGAAAGAATTTCATCGATTCGCCTTTCGTAAGCCTTCTTCACCTCAGAATCTCGGAAAATGTGATCGGAGATTGCAGAGACGTCGGCACCCAAAGTCTGTAGTGTCGTTCTGTAGAGAGCAGGCTGCGCGTTCTCGTCTTTTCCAAGAATAAGCACCGCTGAATTGTCTACCTCTCTAACCACAAACGGTGAGTGAGTTACGACCACTGCACGGGACTCAGTAGCAACTAGCGTCCGCCGCAAAGTCTGCATCATGATTGAGACAAACTGAGGATGAAGATGGTTCTCCGGTTCATCGATCAGGATGAGCGCACCATTTGACGCTTCAGCGTAAAGATGAGCAGTAAAAAGCAGGACGCTGCGTTGACCGGAACTTGGGTGGTATCGACCCTTGTCCTCTGATTCAAAGTAAACGTCTCGAGCTGCATCAACTGCAGCGAGGATTTCGTTCGAGGGTCCGTTTGATAAATCTATCAGCCGGATGCTTGGCTGCGCGCCGCCGGCATCTAAACTCGTACGTCCCACAGTCGGAATGTGCATGTCATTGATGGCAACGACGTCGCTCACAACGCGGCAAAAGGCTTTGATGCTGAAGTCGTCTTTGTCGGCCAATGCCAAGCTTTGTAAGAGCCTTCCCAGACTTCGCCAATTTCCACTGGCTACACCCAATGCAATTACTCTGGCACCAGCGCGAGCTAAGCTGCCCCAAAGTGTTTTCTCATAGGTGAACGATATGGGTGAAAATCCCTTAAGACTCGCTGGGGTCCCATCGCGTTCAAACACGGTTGCCCCATTTCCTCCTTTACCCATAATTGCGCGAGCGAGCGCAATAAGTAGCCGTGTTTTACCGACTCCGTTTGCTCCAATCACTACTGTGAGAGGCTGCACTGTCCTTAGTGCCTCGTAGAACTGGAGGTTCACCGTTAGTAGCTTGCGAGGTGAAATTTCAACAACTGCATGTATGCGCTCAATATCTGGGGGAAAGCGGCGTTGGTCCTCCTCCATCAATTTGCGCAAAGAAAGGAAGGAAAATTGTTCTTCGTCTGACGAGATGACTCCCTCTAAAAAACCCGAGCTTCTGATCTGCTTGAGTGCACGACTGCTGCTGTGAAAGGCGTGAAGTGCCGCAAGCTCGCTCGCGCGGAGCAAAACTCGTTTAGCCAATTCGTTTCCTGCAGCCTTCAGCAGCTCACGGTATACGCGTCTGTTACCGATAAACAGCGCTGCTATGTCAACGTTCTTTCGCAACTCCGTGAACGATCGGACACGGCGATCATTGAGATTTATCAGATCCTTAGAATCCTTTGGTCGGAGAATCAGTTTCGCCTTGCCTAAGGGAATAGAAGAAAAGCCTTCGTACCAATACAGATTTACAAAGAGAAACGGTCGGCTTGTGTACATTTCCTCGTCAACACGAATAACGAGGCAGCGGCGAAGCTTGGGCCCGTCGGGGGTTGGATCTGAATCAGCAGGAACTGGCAAAAATCCAAAAACCACTACAGCATCATTAGCGTAGTCTGTCTCATCCATCTAAGTACCTTCTGACTTTTAAGCGATTGCACTATTGCACAGTATTGACCCAACAAAACATGCCGTACCGTCACAAGCTAAGTTCGCCGCCGCTGTGACTAATTAGGCGTTGCAAGGGGTTGTGAGACCGTGCCAGAGGCCGGAACGTAGGGCTTACGGATGGCGGTGTTTGGTGCTGAAGGGATTGACCGGTTCTGAACGTCTTGCTGCGTGGCCTGTGACGCCGTCGAGGAAGACTTCTCGACATTTGTTCTGTTAGGTGCAGCAGGTGCTGCAGTACCTTCCGGTTGATGAATAGTTGCCTTGTTTTTCTTCATTGCCGGCGCAACCTGAACGAACCAAAGGTTTCCAATGGCAAACAGTGCGAAAAATAGGGTGAGCATTACCAGCCACCACCGGCAATACTTTGCGATCTGAGCTTTGAGATTCTTCTCGTTGCGGTTTAGCGTGGGACGCAAGGAGCCTTCGATCTCTGCGTGCATCAAAAATTTATCGTAATTGGTGTGAAGAACTTCTTCCATGGCATCAGCGGCACTGTGGTAGCGCTCAACGGTGTCTTTTCGCATACTGCGCATCCACAGAAGTGAGCAGATCCCTAAGAAGGACACAATTAGTAAGTACGGAGTGGAGAAGATCGCTTCAAAGTTTGAGTCTTTAAGGCCATTAATGACAACGACAGTTAACAGAAAAGTCGCGATAATGAAAATACTGTTTTTTAGAGAGTCCAGAATTTCATCTGCCAACTTTGATGTGCGTGTAACAGACTCAAACAACAAGTCGCTAATCTTGTTCTTTACCTCTAGGTAACTCTGGATATTTCCCTTGAGGTAAATTTGATAATTTGACCTGATTGCTTCCCAAACAAAGCTGTCGAACTGCGGCTCACCTGCATCGTTTAGGTGGATCGACAGCACATTGCGGACGAGCCCTAACTTATCGGCTGCGCTACCACCTTCATAAGACCAAGAGTAAATTTCGTGAAGTATCTTGGCGAATTTCCCGACGTCCTCTAACTTGACGTCGCTGCAGATCACGGCCTTATAGCCATAGATCCGATAAGAAAAGCTGTCCGGCTCCCTTAGCTCAGATGAGTTTGACAAGAAGGCCAAGGACAATATCGCTGAAGCATTATCAAAAAACTTGTTGAATGAATCCAGCTCAGAGCGACTGACTAGGAAAAAATCCGACGGTAGGAATCTAGGCGGCAATCCCAGTGCGTTCGTGTTGTTCGTAAACGCTTCCAGTCGATCAAGGCGAGTACCTATAGTCGGGATAGTGGCCGTTGATCCGGCCTTGGAAAATGCAATAGAGGACGTGGAGAACGGCGTTAAATTCCCAAAAACTTCAAACTCGAGGCGATCGGCAAACAGGGCAGCGAAGCTTTTGAGAAGATCAGCGAAAGGAGTAGCCTTAAAACTCGTCGCAAGCTTGTCTAGAAAGTAAACGGAAATTTTGTTGTGAACGACCCGCTTGTTTATTGTGAGTACAAAGTGGGTTTCGTCTGAGTCGTCAGTATTTTCCAGATACGTCTGGAGTCTGCCTTGCTCCTCTAGATTCTCAAGCAGGATCGAGAGCGGAGTCTCCCCTCTGTCAACTAGCAGTTCGTACCGATCGCGACTGGATACCGTCCTAAGCTGCTCGATCGTCTCGGCTAAAACATGTTTGGGATCACCGGCAACGGTCCAGTCGAGTTTGACCTGAGAGAGCGTTTCCGTGATCTTCACGGACCCATCTGGAGCCAGTCGCTCGAAGAACTCGTGAAACATCATTGACGTTTCTTCAGTACAAAGTCACGAGCTTGGTCCGATTGAATTACAACGACCTCTCGTCCATCCAGAGTGTGCTCACGCCAAATTTTGTCAGATATATTGGTCATACCGTCCTGCAAGATCAACGCGATCTCGGGGGACAAGTTGTAGGTTGTTTTTCTAAATGGAACTGCTGAAGGAACCAGTTTGAACTGCGTGTCGAATTTTTTCTTCGTTGGTAGTTCCGTAAGAATTTCCACAATTTTTCCTATCGCTGGAGCTGCGTCAGGGTCGATAGGCTGATATTTCTTGAATACGTCATCAACGAAAGAAAAATAATTCATTTGAGCGTCTTGCTTAAACGCTGCAATTGCAGCATTGCGCAAGATTGTGTGATCCGCGGGATGCTTGCTTTTTAATCGTCCAAGTACTTGCAGCACGGCCTCAGACGCGAGCTTTGTATTTTCAGTGTCATCCCGCGCGACCTCCAATTCCAAGAACTCCCTCCACCAGTAAGCGGCAGGGGACCCGTTGGTGTCAAACACCGAAACTTCCCCGAGGCCCCCATTCGGCAAAAAGTCAACTCGACAAGCCTTGTAGAGCTTTCGCTCTTCAGGCAAGCCAAATCTTCGGGTGAATTCAATCTCATCGACGTAAGACTGATGTTCGACTTTGACTCCTAAGTACGAAATATTTTCACCAACGGCGTACATGAATTGAAGAAAGCTGCCTCGGGTGACCTGGTTGATATTTTTGTACTTGATGCCAGTTTCAATTTCGTGCTTCAAAAGCCGTTGAGCAAGCATTGACGAGTGACCGCTTTTCCCGAGATCATTCTCCTTGTTGAAACCATACAAACATGTGCAAAACTCGGTGGCTGGGCTCTGGAATTTGTAGCTTCTTTTCTGCTTTTGTTCTTCTACTTCTTTCAATAATTCAGTTAAGTAGTTCTCTAGATCAGGGACCGCGGCACTGACTGCAATTGGGCTGATTGAGTTATCACCGGTATCAATTCGATGGAGAACGGAGCTAATTACTCTTGTTCTGTTTGGTATCACTTCGTCGCCCATTTCGTCTCCCTAAGTGTCTTCATAGCAATGAACGCAGTTACCGTAACATAAAGTCACACTTTTGCCTTGGTAAATATTACCCAGGACTGCATAGCCACCTTTCTGGCCGCGAAGCATGACCCGTTACCCGTCTTTGGGAAACAGCGGCAGAATGCTTTTGGCATGCGTCACGCAGAGTTGAAACTGCGGCGGTAGTTGGATAACCGGGTCTGTGGCGATGTTGAGATCTTGAATTACGTAGCCGATCAGGCAGCGTCGCATTGTTAGTTTTCGCGCTGCCGCCTTAGGAAAGTACTCATCCGCGATCATTGCCCGCTGCTGCTCTGTCAGCGCTGGGTGCGCGACAACCTCTACGCTCACCATCGAATTCCATGCCTTGTCCTCGTCGCGGCCCGCTGGAGCCGGCTGATCAATTGCTTCGACCGCGGTCATTCGGCCGAAATTGAAATCTCGAAAGTCTTTTCGGGTGTCACACCAAGCCCTGAGGTGCCACCGCCTGGGTGCGCGAATGATGGCGTGCGGATAGATGGTTCGTGATGCTCCACTGGGATTCGACATCGACCGATACATCACTTTCAATGCGCTGCCGCGCTTGATCGAAGCAGCCACTATCGCGAAAGTCGTGGGTGCAATAACAGACAGATCTCGGCGGCAATCCTCCAGACCGGCATCCGGTGCCTGTGACGCCAGCAGCACTCTGAGGTAATCGTCGGCGGAGGAATTCTGCCCGCGCAGCGACACCCCTGGCTTAATTCGCAAAGGGGAATGGCTTGTCTCGCGATACGTGAAATCCGAGGAGGCGGCTGCAAGTTCCGCTATCAGCCGGCTCGCCCAGACCGCTTTGACTCCCAGGACCTCCCTCACCCGAGGGTTGTCAATTTGACCTTCCCATATGAGGATGAGTTCAAGATCGCGAAGGCGCCCGCCAATGGTTGAATCGCTCAAAGAATTGGCTCACTATAAATTAGCTTGTAATATAATTTATAGTTTACTATAAATCAACCTGTAGGAATCTTTTTGATCGACTTCCTCACGACTTGTTCGCTCCGCTTACTGTCTCTGTCTCGAGAAAGTTTTCGTCAGCATGCCACGGGTTCAGCACCACAAGACCGATGACGACTCTCGGTGAAAAAGCGCGCATAAAACATGCCCCGAACAGAATTCTCTCAACCAGCAAAGGAAACACTTGCACGTAGGGTGGCCTACCACTGCTCGAATCCAACATGCCGGACTCTTACGTGCGGACCACACTCGGAACCCTCGCGATTCGTGAACATTGGTGTCGCTAGCCATATAACGGCGGCCTCCCCTGGAGGTCCAAGATTCGATCCATCACTTACACAGTTCGAGCGTTCGTCCACCGACAATGGGATTTGGCTCTGCCAAAGTTGCGCAAAACTAATCGACAGTGACACTACTGTGCACACTGTAAGTGCTCTTGCAGAATGGAAGGTATCAGCAGAGCAACGTACGACCCGCGAACTTGCTGGCATTCCTTGTTCCGAGTTTTTCCCGCAAGCGGCATCTGCAACTCATACACCTATCCCGAGAATTGCGCACTTAGCCTACGACGACGCTCGAGAACTACTTGTAAGTTCAGGTTGGCAGCCGTGTTTGAGCCATTGGAGACACGGCAGTAACTTCGACATGCAGTACGGTAATGGCCAGTACTTCTGGAACAAGGGATATCACGAAATCCGTCATGCATCCGGAACAGGCTTAGGAATGTGCTCATTCGGCTTTCAGGATGTCTGCGGCCATAGGCTTGTAGTCGTTACGGCTGGTGAGGTCGTAGAGGAAATGAACGCCAACGCAGTTGTTTGGCGATGGTACTTTGAGTCCAATGAAGGTGGCGCCTAGCGCTTGACTAGACACCCCTCAGCTAATCGATCAATCGGGTTGCTGTCGGTTTAGCAGGCTGCCTCTGATTGCCAGCTTCCGCTTCGGGCCCATAGCTGACATAGCCTACTTTCGAAAGCGGCGGTTCACGTCGCAATCGGCGCCGGACTCCAAAAAGGCAACGAAGACGTACCTGCCTTATCTATGACGATCGCCACACTCTGTTTCGCTCTAGTAACTGCAACGTAAAAGCTGGAAGCGGAGTTCGACGCTAGATACGTTCCAGATTCAATGAACTGGGCGATTGGTACGGTTGGAACTATCAGCACGCGGTCATAGGTCATGCCCTTTACCATCTTGAAGTTTAGATAGTCAAAGTCGAAGATTTTTCCCGAACTGATGTTGTGCCGGAGACATTGCGGCTGGAAGGTGAGCACGTATTCAACGGCATGCTTGGTAGAGACCAAGAACACACCATCGTGATCTGTGACCGTCTCATTTTTTGACTGTGTTTGGGGGAACTTCCAGGACGGGTCAAAAATGCAGTCGGAGAACTTCGCGACCGAGGGATGGCATCGCCAGGTCGTCACGCTTTCCAGGATCTCAAGGAGTCCTAAGGACTTACGCTTGTGCGCCCAGTTGATCGCCCCGGCGTATGAGTACTGAGTGTTCTTGGAGCTGCGCGGATTCGTGGCCAGAACAGCCTGGCGAATGTCACCGACCATGCGGATGTCAATCGACGAGTGCAGCAGCACATCGATGATTTCCCAGTCGTGGGCGCTTAGATCCTGAACTTCATCAATCAAAATTTCGTCGTAAATGCATTCCAGCCTCCTCAAAAGCGCCCCTTTACTTTCGCCAACCAGTTCGTGGGCAAGGCGGCCTAGTTCGCATCCGTACACGGCACCGTTGGAATCCAAGAAGCGACTAGTGCCTTTTGCCATGCGATAAGGGCGGCCATCGAAATTGAATCCCAAGACGCGTTTCCCGGCGAACTTGAATGGCAGGAAGGGCCTTGCGAAATGCCGTAGCAAAAACGTGAACCAGCCCATGACCTCAACGTGATGGCGATCGCCTACGTACTG
>JANODQ010000312.1:0-4796 GCA_031412775.1 Pirellulaceae bacterium
CAGATGAATTTGCGGTTCGCTTACAACGATACTCGCGCGCCACAAAACAATGCCGCTTGTAAGACAGAGATTCCTATCTATCGCTGCCCATCCAGTATTGTTGGCGACAATAACAGAGACCCAATGGAGTATGGTCGTATCGAGTACTTCGCAACTTGTATGACAGACATCAACCCAACGACCCTGCTTCGTGAACCGCCTTCAACCGCTAATCCACGCGGTTCCGCGGCGGAAGGTCTTTTGGGTTTCTACCCAATGAAAATGGGTACAGTGACTGACGGTATGTCCAATACCATCATGATCGCAGAAGATGCCGGACGAACACACTCAACACAGCTGTTCCGAACAGCCGGTCGTCGAATTGATGCCGCTGGATTTCTTGGAGTCGCTGACGGACACGGAGCAGGTAGCACCGCCGCAACTCAAACGGCTACCATCACGGCGAACGGTCGAACAGGCCCTGCATCTACCGTTCACCGTTGGGCAGATCCAGACGCTGCAGCATCCGGTGTAGCAGGTCCTCCAAACAACGTTGCAGGGAATCAAGTTTCTCAGTTCATCAACAACAACCGTACACCTTACGGTGGACCAGGTTGGCCAACTGCAACCGTCGCAGGTACTGCATCGACTGGTCAAAACGCTTGCCCTTGGTCAGTTAATAACTGCGGATTGAACGACGAAATCTATTCGTTTCACATCGGTGGTGCACACGTTGTCATGGGTGACGGTGCTGTCAAATTCTTGAATCAAGAAGTTGATGGGGCAACAATGCGTTACCTGACAACGAAGACAGAAGGCGTTTCAGTTCGCGAAATGCCTGAGTAAGAATTATTGTACGCAGGTAGAACAGACAGCTTTTGACTTTCAACCCTGTTTCTAAAAGGCCGTGTAAGTGTGGAAACACTGACACGGCCTTTTTTCGTTTCAAGCTTGCAGCCGTAGGATGGGTCCATCGTTCCGTCCGAACTCTCATTCAGGACCATAGTCCAGCACGACGAATGGTGTTTTCCAACTACCGCTCGCTTAAACATTCAGATTGGCAAACAAACGACTTAGTGCGGTCATCAGTTGGTGCCATTGCTCTAAGAGTTCAGGGACTCCCATTTCAAGAGCTTCACTTCTCCCAAGGCCTCGTTCACTCACGATAACTGTTGTGCCAAGATTCAAGAGAGCTTCCAAAGCGATATGGTCTCGACGATCTTGCTCGCGAAGCTCAAAGTCACTGTAAATCCACGTATGCTCAGCCAAAGTCGCGTCCATCAATCGCATCGCGGCCGTCTCGGCGCTATCAGCAATTACAACAAGACTCTTTTGGCCACAAGTAACATAAAATTTTGACATCGCGATTCTTCCTTGATCGAATGCAGCGGAAACCATTCAAAACACTTGTCAGGAAGCAAAATCGCCGCCTGACAAAAGTAATCATCGTTTCCGCCTTTGACACCTCCGGTCACAACCAAGAAAAATTGTTCTTTGCCCTGAGCCTCAGACGTTAGTTTTGATGCTGCGTACTTGTTTTAACCTGACGACGCAAACAAAGTAAAACCCAGCTAACGCGACGCGGCAACTGGCGGTAAAGGTACCCACGCTGTTACTTGCTTGCGCAGCGTGTGAATAGGGATTTTGTTGTTACAAGCAATCGGAAGTTTCAGGGTATCGCAGCTTTAATGCTTTGAATCGTAGTCAGAATCACGTAGCTTTTTGAAGCGGAATTTTCTTGCGAGATTCGTGGCCTGGGATCGCCATCGGACCTGCGACCGCATCGAAAATCACGAGCACATTCAATAGTCCGGCAACCATCGTAAAAAGGGTCCCAAGATCAAAACCAGCAGATGTTTCTTTGTGCCAATCGGAGAGGACTCCCATGTTGGCGGGCCTGGCCATCCAACCTCGCAGCAACGATGATTCGCTATCGGATTCGAAGAACCACTGGATTGCTGCTGGGGCCGCCGGAATGCCAACTCCCGCTTGAAGAACATAGTGCCAACGATAGTCCTGAGGGTCCCACGAAGCGTAAACAACGCGGCCACCACTAAGAATCATACCAACCATAAACAGCCCTAAGATGCAGGTCGAAAAAAGGCCTGCTTTTCCATAGCGACCCTGATACCAGTGACCAGCGCCCGGCCACAAGAACGCCAAAATACCGGCCATGGTCCGACTCTTGAGGTCAATCTGCAATCCATCAGCTTCGATAATGGAGCTGTTCTGAGGGTATGTCATAAAGCACGCTTTGTACAAAAGGGGTCAGGTCTCTTTATTGGAGGTGTCAACCTGTTATTATCCCAGGTTTTCGTGGCCGGCCGCGAGGACGCATCGTTGATTCAAGATTCAATCGCCGAGCGATAGATTCTGTCCAGGCTTCGTCCCCGAAAGGCTGGCCCCGATTGGCACACTTTCGAACGGCCGCTAATTCTTTATCACTTAGCGGTTCATTTACTCGTTCAATCCAGTTTGGCTGCCGAGGTAAAGGCCACGAAGCAAGCAACTTGGGAAGCGGTTCTGGCTTTTGGATCCACCGCCACAGGGAACCCCATCGCCATTGCTCAGCTCGCAAAACCAAGCCTGCTCGCAATGCGTTTCGTTCTACATAGCGACACACAACCAAGAAATGTTCGTCGCTTTGAATCGGAAAACTCTTGAATCTTTGTTGGTAAACGTGCCCAAGGCCGCCGGTCTGGTAGTGAGCATGATAACGCATCGTGTGAGTGCCACCGACCCATTTCATAAATCGGCTCATCTCTCCATCAACCAATGGCCTTAAAACAAGATGATAGTGATTGGGCATCAACTGATAGCTCAGTAACTCTATTTTGTACCGTTCTAGTGCCTCACTCAGGATCGTTTCGAAAGCAGCGTAGTCGCCATCCTTCTCAAAAATCGTTGCACGAAGATTGCCTCGATTAAGGGCATGGTAAATTCCAAAAGCTTCGTCAGCGCGTGGTGGTCGTGGCATGAACGGAAGAATACCATGAGCAAACGCCCAAGTAAAGAGACCTGACCCCTTTTGCGTCTGCTTTGGAATCCGCTATGATGGACGAGTTGTGTCTTCCTGCAAGCTCAATTTATCCGCGTTTATTCCTCTCTGATGATGGGTTTTAAGATGTTAAGTAAGCAAATGAATCGACGTGAACTCATGGCCTCGGCAGCAGCTACTTCGTTGGCGGTGGGTTGCGGCAGCGGTGCGTTGGGGCTGTTTCCATCGACGCTACTTGCGGAGTCTACTCAGAAAAAGTCGATCGTCATCGGTAGCGGTGAATACCAATACGAAGTCACTCACCACTTTCCGCAGCTTCCAAGTCAATTCTCTTGGCAGACCACACATAACGTAGCAGTTGACCATGAAGACAACCTCTACGTGATTCATGAAGGACGCGCCGCACAAAAAGAGCATCCCGCGATCTTTGTATTTGATTCGTCAGGTAAGTACATTCGGTCTTTCGGTTCCCAATTTCAAGGCGGCGGTCACGGCTTGGAAGTTCGTCGCGAAGGGGATGAAGAGTTTTTGTATGTGACGGGATACCAACAAGTCAAAATGATCGCAAAACTCACGCTACGAGGCGAAATGATCTGGGAACGTCGCGCTCCCAAAGAAAGTGGCGTCTATCATCCTGATGAAACTGAGAATCCAGCCAAGGTTTGGGGGCGAGACCGATTTATGCCGACCAACTTTGCCTTTCTCGATGATGGCGGATTTCTGCTCGCCGACGGCTACGGTTCATTCAAGATCCATCGCTATGACAAGGACGCTAATTGGCTCAGTAGCTTTGGTGGCGCCGGAGAAGGCAAAGGAACATTCAACACGCCACACGGATTATGGATCGACAATCGCGATGCTTCGGCACCGAAGATCATCGTTGCCGATCGAGCTCATAACTCGCTTCAACGTCTAACGATGGATGGCCAGTACATCGATACACTCCCCGGATTTGGACTCCCTGCGAACATCGATATCCAAGGCAAGCTCATATTAGTTCCCGAGTTAGTCGCTCGCGTCAGTATTCTTGGTCCTGACAATCAAGTAATCGCTCAACTGGGTGACGACGTAGCAAGACTGTCCGCTGATAAAGCAAAGGCAATTCGTCGCGATCCTTCGCAATGGCAAGATGGAAAGTTTGTTCATCCGCACGATGCCTGTTTTGATAGCGCCGGAAACATCTACGTCGCCGAATGGGTTGATACGGGTCGAGTCACCAAATTGCGAAAAGTTTAATCGCGTTCCGGTGTACTCATTCTCGTCCATCGAAGGTATTGAACTCGCAATTCTCGAATGCGACTATCATTTCTATTGAATGACTACTGATAAAGCAGAAGTCAAATAAAAAGTACTTTATCGAAATGATCCAACATCACTTACCGTATCGCGCGTGTCATCGTTGTGGGCTAGTACATGACCTAGCCGCATCGATTGGCGAGAGAGGTTCCGCGTTTAGCGAGTGGAAGTGTACTCGTTGCGATGCAACCTTTGCAAAGTGGATCGACAATCAAAAATCAGCCAATCGCACGATGGCTCTTGCAGTAGCAGCTCTGGCATTTTTCATCCCGGCGGTTTGGCTTCCGTTGCTTACGATTGAACGCATGGGAATTCGGCATCGCACCAGTCTCCTCCAAGGGACTTGGGATTTGATCCGCGAGGGGAACTGGTTCGTCGGCATCATTGTGTTGGCTTTTTCAATCCTATTACCGGTCGCGAAGCTGGTTGGGTTGATAGAGCTTTCTTGGTGGGGCGTGCTGAAGAAGCATCATCAGGCAGCACTCCTTCGAGTGGTGGAGTTCGCTGGGCGATGGAGCATGAT
>JANODQ010000313.1:0-5492 GCA_031412775.1 Pirellulaceae bacterium
CATCAGCTATGTTACTCGATTTCCGATTCACGATCTCGGTTGCACATTGAAAGCGATGCGACGCGAGATTGCTGACGAGCTGGAACTATACGGCGAGATGCATCGCTTCATCCCGATTCTCGCGCACTGGCGTGGAGCCAAATGCGTGGAAGTCGAGACCAAGCATCATGCACGAAAGTTTGGAACAACCAAGTATGGTCTTTCGCGCACCGTGCGTGTCGTGCTCGATCTAATGACGGTCAAATACATGCTTGATTACTACACCAGCCCGATGAAGCTCTTTGGCAGGGTCGGACTGGGAATCATGGCTGCTGGTATGGCGTCGATGGTAGGTGTCGTTGCGATGAAAGTATTCGGCGGAGTCGACATGACTGGCAACCCACTACTTCTCCTGGGAGTCATGTTTACCCTGATGAGTCTTCAAGCGTTGAGCGTTGGCTTGCTTGGCGAAGCAACGACGCGACTTTACTACACTCGCGATTCACGAAGACCATTTACTGTTCGTGAGGTACTTGGACGCGAGCCCACGACGATTCCAATCGCTCGTGAAACACTCCAGGCCAATCATCTGTCAAATCGTGTGGCAAATCGTTTGGCGAATCATCCAGCCTATCCCCGATCCCGAGCGAGCTAGTCGGTTGGTAACCTTACTATGTCTTTTGTACGCAACGACCGAAGTGATCGACGTCGACGTGTTATTCGCGAAGCGGCTGCGGCTGATTCCGAACTAGCAGTCGAATCGGTTCGTGCTCGCAAACGACAGCGAATAGCCGATCGCGCAGAAGAAGACGAATCGACGATTCCGATTCGTCGCGACCCTGGCTACAGTCAATCTGTTCGACGTGCTTGCCAACAGAGACTGGTGCAATTGATTCCGGTCCGCCGCAGTTCGCTGACACTGGTTCTCCTAACGGCATGGTCGATCTGGGCCGCGTTACTTCTAGCGCATTATGTAATTCACGTAAGACCGCTGAGCCTCCTACAAAGCGGAGTCGCTCAACCACCGCCATCACCGCCCCTTCCGATCAGCTACCTCTTACATTTGCGATCATCGCATGGGATCGCACATTGGTTGGGGGGTCAGCTGTGGATGCTGACAGCTCTTTCGGCATTGATGATCTTTCAGCTCAAGCGACATAAACTCGACGATTATCGAGCCAAATACCGCGTCTGGGCCACGCTTTCGATTGCGGCATTATTTTCGAGTATGGATGCTTCGACATCGGCTTTACTACTACTTGGCAAGTCTATCGATGCGTGGGCTCTTCGCGAAGTCGGCTACTCAGGTTGGTCTCTTGTACTGGTGTCGTTTGCAACGGTTGTTGCGATGCTGGGACTTCGGCTTTGTAATGAATTGAAATCGGCTCCTGCGAGTTTAGTATTTTGGCTCGGAGGATTACTCGCCTGGGCAACCAGTGCTGTGATCGGCACTGGGTTACTCAAGACGGATTGGTCGCAGGCTCAAACCGACATGATCGTTGGAGCGACATGGCTGGGCGGAATTCTCGCTGTTTTTGTCTCTTCTGGAATCTATCTGCGTTACATCTACATACAAGCCCAACGTCGATTCGTTATGCGAAACGGAATGATTCGCGAAGGTCAGAAATGGCGCATGCCGAAGCTGTCACTGCGAAGAAAGCCAAGTGAAGAAGGCCTGGAAACAGAACGCCTTTCCGATGAAAAAGTTACCCGACGTCAAACTGCATCCAGTGACCGAACGGCCGTCGCTGCAAATATCGCAGCAGCTAGCGCCACTGGGGCGGCTCCTCAAGCGAATCGGTCGTCAAACGCTAGCCGCAGTCAAACCTCAGAACAAGATCGCAAGGCCGAGGCAGTTTCTAGTGAAGCTTCGCCAAGCAAAATAAGACGCTTACCACGCATTCCGCTACCTGCTCTCAAGATGCCTTCTTTGCGACTACCGAAATGGCATTCGGAACCTAAGCTTGGAGCCGACTACTCCGATATAGACGCCGATAAGCGACTGCGAGATGAAGGTTTCGATGCTCCAATGCCTAAAAAGCCAGGTTGGTTTTCCAAGAGCAAAGCCGTTGAGCCTCAATCGAAAACAGCTAACGCGAAAACAAACAATCCGCAACAAAAATCAGAATCGAAATCCGAAGCAAGATCCACCGCGACACAATCCTCTGCCTCTCGAGAATCAAGCTCGGAAATGCCTGACTTCAACGAAGTTGCAACCAATAAGAAGAGTTGGTGGAACCTCTCACGAAAAGATAAAATTCCGAAACCATCTAAAGTAAGCTCTCAAAAAGCAAACGCTGTAAATGCAAGTTCAGCCAACGCAAAATCGGCATCAACTTCTTCAGCCAACAACAGCCCTTCATCTTCCATCAGCGTTAGCGCTACGACACCTAAACAGTCGTGGGGATCCAAGTCGTGGGGACTGCTGCCAAAACGGAAGACGGCTTCGAGTAGGCCTGAGACCAGCGTGAAGACACCGGCAGAAAAGCCAGGAGAAAAGCCTGTTCAGACAACCAAGAAGAAGTGGTTTGGGCTGCTTGATGGACTGAAGCTTAAACCACCCTCGGAATCCACAACGACTGCGCTAAAAAGCAGCAGCGGCAACGCAAACAAGTCACAGGGAAGCTTCCCGTCGTCGAAGCCAATCGGTCCCCCATCCAGCTCTTCTGCAGCGAAATACGATGCGCCGCCACCAGCCAAATCGAGCACTCCGATTCAAGTCAATCGCACGCCAACGGTTGAACCCGACGAAGAGGAAGACGATGATCAATCCAACCGAGGAATGAGTCGAGCTGATCGAAAGCGATTAAGAAAACAACAACAAGAAAACCGAAGAGCCGCGTAAGAACACGGCACTCGTTTTTACAATCGCGGTCGCACAGTAATTCGCGATTGTTGCAAGGTTCCTTGGGCATCTGCGACACTCTTGACTTGAACCTGAAGCGTGTTTGCACCGGCGACGTCGTGCTGGAGTTCAACGATTCGTCGCACGGCTTCACCTGCTCTCAAGAACTGGATCGGTTCGATCGATAATATGCGACCGTCATCGGAGCGAGTGGAATTCACGGGCGATCCGTCTCCAGTGCTCAAGCTAACAACCGCCATGCCTTGTGGTAGTAAGATATTCAACTCGACATTCTCTTCGGGTTGATTGCTGTTGTTTCGAAACGTAATGTCATATCGAGCTCGTTCGCCGACTGATACGTTCGAATCAATTGGTTGTATGAGTAGCGACCACCGATTATTGGCTGCTAGAATCAACTCGTTGGTGTTCGTAGGTTTACTTGATGGAGGCATCACTCCATTAGGGTTACCCCCAACGGCTCCGGAAGCTGCCCCGAACGTGAATGTGTCGTTCGCATTGATCGCTTCGGACGATCTCGCACTGAGACGAATTGCAGGCTGCGCGTTTGCTCCCGAGGACTGGAACGAGGCTTGTACGGCGACTTGAAGCTGTGGCTCGAGCACCGGAATGTTCCACACGACTTGCCTGGCAGCTGCCGCGTTATCGCCGCCTTGAGACAACTGAGTAAGCGACAAAGACGGATCGTACTCCATGAGAATCTGGAGGTTCGTCAATCGAGTTTCTCCTGTGTTGCGGATCACACCGTTCATGGTGACCGATTCGCCTTGAACGAGCGTGTTTTTACCGGCAATCGTCGGAAGAATTTCGGCGGACATACCTGGACGCCGCGGAATTGGTTCGGATGCTCTTACAAACGTCGATCGTTCCGCAAGAGGAATACCGTTAACAGTCGCAACCACCTTGGCTCCTAATTCACCCGCACGACGAGCAATGAAACGCAGGCCTACCGATTGTGTTTGCCCTGGCGGAAGATAGCTCACCTCACGAGCCACACGATTCGATCCGGAATCAGGTCCTGCGTCAGTGCTTTGCAAGCCGGAATCAGCGTCAACGGTGAGGATCAAATTGTTGATAGTTTCTCGCCCAGTGTTGGTCGCTAAGATTTCGAACACTGTCGATTGACCGACTTCGACTTTATCAAGTCCGGTGGCTGGTGCAAAACGAAGGTCCACTGTGGGCCGGACAGCCAAGAGACCGGTGACGGCCTTCTCCGTGATGTCGGGACTGGCTGTCGCTGTGAACTCGATACGATTGTCGCTTTCAGCCATCGGAGTAATTCGAACGATCGTTTCAAAGAGCTCTTGAGCGCGTAAGACTCCTATGTTCCATACAGCGCCAGTATTCGTTTGGTTGGTCGGTGCTTGCGTAATGTAGGCAGACTGAAGCCCACCGTTTTTTAAATCCATCACAAGCGACACGTTCTCCGCATTCATGTTGCCCGTGTTGAGTAGCTGAACTTGAAAATCGACTGCTTTGCCGACATTGGTTGTATCGTTGTGATTGACTCGCAACTGAAGAACGGGAGCACTCCAAGTAACCATTGTCTGCCCACGTCCCAATGGAAGCTCCGGCATCTTCTCTTCGGGTTGAGCTGGTCTTGCGACTTCGATGGCGACAATTGCTGTACCAGGTTTATTAGTCGGGTTGGCGAGTTGGATATTTGCTTTTCCATCTGCATCGACACGCACATCGGTTCCGCCTGCAACCGGGCTCTTACCGACAAACTGCCCTACCTCCGGAGTCATCAAACGATACTTAACGATCCAGTCTTCAGCAGGCGCGAATCCTTCTGCTTTCATCACGCGTGTCGACAAATTCGCGATTTGGCCAACGCGAAGATTTTGAGGTGATGGGAATTGCCATTCGGCATCAACCCAGTAAATCGTTGCCGTTTGTCGTCGACGATCCCAAACATCGCTATCGGGAGCTAAAACGGTAACTCGTGAAAGCCCTTCAGTGGGACTGGTAAGACTTACCCACGTTTGCCCCTTTTTAATTGGCAAATCGTCGGATTGTCGCTGCGAGCCACGCGTAATCACTCCTGGCTCGGCACTTGTTCGGCCGCGAGCAAAATCAACGTCGAGCTTCTCAACGGCGTTTTTCGGTTGACGTTGGCTTGTGAAAAATGACTTGCGTTTCCCCTTCATGTCGTCGCCAACCTCGATCAGCTCTCCGACGCTATCCGGTGAGAGCATCCACTCGATAGGCTCGCCCGAAACCAAAAAGCCATCCTCACCACACACGCCAGCCAACAGCACCACTTCACCGCCCACTGGTGCGACGATCCTAGTGGGCGTTAAGAGTATTTGGCCGCATCGACCGCGGTCACTGGAACCGCTGCCAGCAGGTGTTGAAGTGACCGGAGCGGGACCTTGCAAGCAGGCTGCGGGTTGTGGTGGCTGTGGGAAACTGGCGTTAGGAACGAGGCTCGTTCCGTTGGGTCCATGAAGCTGCGGAAGCGTTAGCTGAGTCGGTGTAGGAGCGAAGATGCGATTGCCGCTCGGATCAATCGCTGGAATCGCTAGAGTCGCACAACCTTGGATGAAGATCAGCACGAAAAATGCCAAAAGCGTTCTTATAAACCGTGCTTGTAATATGACATCTTGTCTACTGGCGAACATCCTGAGCCAGGCGCGGGGCGAGCAGG
>JANODQ010000314.1:0-4847 GCA_031412775.1 Pirellulaceae bacterium
TTTGGATGAACGCCCGGAACCCCCGCATTCGTTACGGAACAAAACTTGGGTAGGCCCCAGCCGGTCGTGGGCCAGCGTGACACCGGTTGTGCTCGACCGTTTTCCTAAAGCCAATTTATATGAGGATCGACGAAACTGGGAAATAGAAGTTAGCGAGACAATTGCCGAGTCTTGTATTCGGTCGGGTTTGCCAAGACCCATTGAAATCGACATTGATACCACCAGTTGGCATTTTGGTGCTCCGCGCGCATATGCCAAATCACGTGTGCATCGAGTGGCTCCCGGCGGCGACGAACGACGCCGCACCGTGCCTCTTGGCGACGGATTTCCCACAACGCCTGGACGTGCTGGTAAACCGAGTCGCCCACAGATCCATGTCTATCTCCGGTTCGAGAATTCTATCCGTGGACCGGTGCTGATCGGTGCGGGTCGCTTTGCCGGCTACGGATTATGCAAACCATTTCAACACAAAGGAAATCGATCATGAGCAAGTTGGAAAATTCGCCGCTATCCATTGATGATTTCGTTTTATTCTATCGAGCGCTGAACGGCAATCGAAATCCGTTTGCTTGGCAGTGCCGTTTGGTGGAACAGGTTTGCACCGGAACTTGGCCTGACTTTATAAAGTTGCCAACGTCAAGCGGTAAGACAACGACTATCGACATCGCCATCTTCGCGCTTGCCTATCAAGCGGCGATGGCGAATCGCAGTGACGGTCGGTTGACAGCGCCACGCCGAATGTTCTTCGTCGTTGATCGACGAATCATCGTCAACGAAGCCTACGAACACGCCACTGCGATTGCCAAGCAACTGCGCGCCGTCATCGCTGAAGAACATCCTAGTGCGATCAGTGCGGAGCATCTTCCCATCCTTCGCCAAACAGCGCTCTGGTTACAAAGTTTAACCGCCGACGCAACTGCGCCGCCGCTGGATTGTTTTGAACTTCGCGGTGGAATTTACCGCAATGATGCCTGGGTCCGTTCGTTGCTACAACCCACAATTCTAACCACTACAGTCGATCAAGTCGGTTCAAGATTGTTGTTTCGTGGTTACGGCGTCTCGGATCGCAACCTGCCGATTCATGCAGCTCTTACGGCCAATGATAGTCTGATCATTTTGGATGAAGCCCATTGTTCAAAACCGTTTGGCCAAACGATGAATGCGATCAAGCGATATCGTGGTCAGAATTGGTGTGAACAATTGATCGATTCACCTTTTCAATTCGTGCAGATGACCGCAACACCGCCGGTAAACCTCCAAGGAGCTGCCGTCTTCGAATTGCAGGCAACCGATTATGAAGTCGATGCGCTGCTCAAGCAACGGCACGAATGCGTCAAGCCGATTGAGCTGGTGATGGCCGCGAATGCCAAAAGTTCAAAGCCAGCCACGGTCGCAAAGTGTTTGGTCGAGCAAGCGATTCGCATGGCGACGGTATTCAATCTAAAGAAGATTGCCATCGTTGTGAATCGTGTAGACATTGCTCGCGAGGCATACAACATGCTAGCAAAATTGCAACCCGGTAACGTTCATTTGATGATTGGTCGCATGAGGCCACTAGATCGCGATGCCTTGACCAGCAAATTGCAATCACAATTTCGATCGGGAGCCGCCCAACTGGAAGAATCGGATTCACCTCAATTTGTTGTTGCGACTCAATGTCTCGAAGTGGGTGCAGATTTAGACTTCGCGGCAATGGTGACTCAATGTGCAAGTCTGGATGCGTTACGACAACGCTTTGGAAGGCTTAATCGACTTGGGGCGTGGCCTCGCTCACGCGGTGTTGTTGTTATAGCTGATGGTGACTTGGTACCAACAGAAAAGTTGGAAGAATCGAAACCTGATCCAATTTATGGTCATGCTCTGTCCCTGACTTGGCATTGGTTGAACGAAGTCAGAAGCGAATCTGTTTCCAATTCCGTCTCGGAAGATGCGCCTACGAATCGAGCTGTTGACTTTGGTATTTGCCCCATGAACACGTTGGTTGCGAAAGCTGGAGACATCGGTCCATTGCTTATGCCGTCCGAGAATGCGCCGGTTCTGATGCCTGCGCACATTGATATGCTTTGCCAAACATCACCGCGCCCGATGCTTGAACCCGACATCGCTACTTACTTGCATGGTCTCAATCGAGGCTGCGCCGAAGTCAAAGTCTGTTGGCGTGCGGATCTGGATTTGAGTTGCATCGACGATTTGGAACAGAATTGGATTTCGACAGTTGAAATTTGTCCGCCATCATCAGCAGAATGCCTGGCTGTTCCGCTTCACATCTTTCGCAAATGGTTAGCTGGCGAAAAACTGGTCGATAATTCGAGCGATGTACTGGGAGAGCACGTTGTCGAAAGCGAAGAAAAGGCAAACGACAAATCAACGAAGACTGGCGTGGTCATTCCCCAAGGCCCGGTGTTGGTTTGGCGTGGCAAGAAGACTCAGGATGAAAATCAACGAGGTAGCTTCTGTGTCACCGGTGCCAACCCAAATCGAATTGCTCCGAACGAGACAATTGTGATTCCGGTGGAGTACGGTGGTTGGCATTCTCTCGGTCATGTGCCAGATGCACCGCCGGAACCAACGCTTCAGCCACGTCAATTGTATCAGTTGATGATTGGCAGCAATCAGAAGTCTGATGATGCAGAGGAAGCCTGTGAAGCTCGAAAACTTGCAAAGCTCGATATTGCTGACCAAGCTTTTCTGCAAAGCCGTGCGAAAACCATTTTTCGTGCACATCCAAAGCTAACTGCTAGCGAGGATCTAGAAAAACTGTCGCGTCTCATAATCGCCGAGGCACAGACCCCAGAGCCGAACTGGTCGCTCACTCGCTGGCGTGATCAAAAAGCTCAATCCATTCGCGAAGAATTTGAATCAGTCCAACCGATCGATCTTGCCAATCGCTGTGTGCCGTCGATCGTTCGACTTACTCAATGGCTCGATGGAAAGATCAAAGCAAAGATTCTCTCGTATCCCGTAACCGATGGGCGAGACGTAAAGTCAGGATTACACGGAGCGTGTTGGATAACGGAGTGCCATTCAAACTTGACTGAATCGATTCCACCTTTGCCAACATTTGGCGACGATGAAAACGACCTGACCGAAACGGGTAAATTGACATTGCATCAACATTTGAATGATGTGGTCCACGAAGCAGACCGCATCGTCGAATCGATGCCCTTATTGCAACCCTATGCCGAGACCATCAACCGATCGGCTCAGTACCATGATCTGGGAAAAGCCGACCCCCGTTTCCAAGCGATGTTGTTGGGTAAGCCCTTGGGTGTGGCCTACATGCAAAACGAGTTGTGGGCAAAATCGGATCTTACCGCTGCGCGAACTTCAATCGATTTGCCATTCCGGCATGAAATGGTTTCGCTGAGTTTGGTGGAAAGCTTTTCGCAGAATAAAGGTGGTTGCGAATCCTTGATGCTGCATTTGATCGCCTCGCACCACGGTTTTGCACGCCCCTTTGCACCGTACCGACTCGATAGCGATTCGACCTCGATCGACTTGAGCAAATTGGGAGGCCCATTAATCACCGCAGACGAACGATGTAAATGGATTCAACCCCATCGACTCGATTCAGGGGTCGCGGGTAGGTTCTGGGAACTTAATCGCAAGTTTGGACCTTGGGGTTTGGCGCTACTTGAGTCAGCGCTTCGGCTTGCCGATTGGAAAGCCAGTTGTAAACCGCGTAGGAGTACATTACTTCCGATTGATTTCGCATCTTTTACTTTCGAGCAATCGTTGGAGACTCCGATCCGCAAAGTTTCTTGCATTGAATGGGCAGGCATTGATGGAAGTAATCCACTTGCCTTCCTGGCCGCAATGGGGGCATTTCGAACGATTTCTCTTCACTTGCCCGATGCCGGTTTTCAATTGCAATGGATGAAGAGCAAAGGTGGTTGGCGACCAGTACTGAGTTCCGATGCACTTGAGTTGAGCGAAGACAGTGTTCTTAAAATGCTCCATCAGACCTTGAGCATATTACCCGAAGAGCATCCCGCGATTCGGCTTGCTTCGTTAGTCGAAAAGTCTGGACTGCGTGATTGCTTGCTGACTAACGCGACCAATTCAACGTTGTGCGACCGCAACGATGCGGATTGGCTTAGTTGCAATCTATCGGACATAGCAACGAAGGACGATGCAATCTCGCAACTTCAAACAACCAGACGCGACTATCATTCGATCAATGTAATGGGGTTGGTTCGCACCACGATTGTCGATCACCTGTTCCGCTCATTGTTCAAGACTTGGGATTACGCCGATCCCATCGCCGGGGTATCGCTGCACCTCGAGCCGCGCGAAGACAGGCGATATGCCTATCAATGGTATATGCCAAGCGGCGATCCGACGCGAGGCAGTTCCGGTGGAATGATTGGTGCCAATCGTCTTGCAATCGAAGCTTGGCCGATGTTTCAGTCATTGCCTAATGGCGACAAACTCAAGACCGTTGGCTTTCGCGGTTCGCGTGCCAATGACACCTATTTCACTTGGCCCATCTGGAATACTCCCATTGATTTCTACACGGTGCAATCCGTGCTATCGATGATCGATGTTCAAGCGAAAGACATCGACCGCGAGAAATTATCAGCCATCGGAATCGTTGCCTTAAACCGTAGTCAACGAATCCTGGTGGGAAAAACACCAAATCTTACGCCCGCCAGAACTGTATATCACGATGATCTGCCGTCGTCCGTAGTTGTTTAGTTCTTTTGGTTCCGCTCTGTTCTTTCATAACTTGGTTGAATGGTTTGGCCCATCTCGCTGATATCCGATTTATTGGCGTTTGTTGGTGTGACTTGGATTTCGATTTATTGAAATCTTTTCTTTAAGTTCATTTTCACGGTCGTTGCGAT
>JANODQ010000315.1:0-3739 GCA_031412775.1 Pirellulaceae bacterium
CTTCCAAAGAGGGTAAAAGCATCGTTCTGGCAACGGATTTGCGAGGAGGACTCGTTCGATGGGAGCTTGACCAAACCGGTTTATGGACGTCGAAGAGATTACAAGAACGAGCGGAAGCTCAGCTAGCAAGCTCACCCGTAGTTGCAGTGCCTGGGGTGAGCGTTGTTGTCCCGGCTACATCCGGACCGCTTGCAAAAAAACCGTGGGAGCTTGAAGTACGAAACTCCACAACTGGCGAAATCGTTGAACGGCTATCGCATAAGCTTGGTACTGTACCACTGGATCGAGTCTTCGCATCGATGTTCGAAACGATGGAAAAGTCGTTGAATAGGAAGCTGTCAGCCGTCGAGAAAGGTGGTCATTCGAAGAATTTTCTCAACTTCAGCGGGCATTCATGCACCCGGCTTGCGGTTTCGCCAGGAGGAAAGTTCGTAGTTGCTCTCGATAACGAAGGTTGGTTAGTGGGATGGGAGATCGGACGCGGGTTGACCTTAAAGTTTCGTCAAATTGAAAAAATGCAGGAACTACCTCGATACGAATTTGTCAGCCTCGTATGGTCCGAGCAGGATTCCGCATTTTTTGTGGCTGAAGTCGATAGGAAGCTGAAAACCAGCCGAATTCAAAAGTGGACTGTCGATGCAAACAATCAATGGAGAGCGACTCAAGTATCCGAAGAGCTCGACAAAAAAGTTCTGACGATGAGTGCTCGCGGCGGTTGGCTGGCACACGATAGCGGACCACAACTGATCGTTCGAAAAAGTTCGGATCTGAGCTTGGCCGCTAATCTTGGTCGCAATTCGTTCTATGCCCCCAAGCAGATTCAGTGGGCATCGGACGGTTCCATCGGTTTTAAGTGGACAGACTTGACCAATACACAGCACGCGATGGGAATAGTCACAAACGAGCGTGACGAGAAACGATTGCAATTGATCGATGTAAGTAAGGAACAATGGCTGGTCGAGCCGACACTGGTAAGTGGTTCGCTTGCGAAAATTGACGTAGATGGCAGTTTGGCGACGACGCTTCCGAAAATCGGTCGAGTCACTTTAGAAATGGATTTAAAGACTGGAGAAACGATTCTAGGTCGTTATGGAAACATCACTGCGGCTGCATGGATATTAAACGATGCGGGAGAGCCAACCGGCATTGCTACTAGCTTCTCGAATGCTTCACATATTCGCGTGCACGGATTCCCCGAAGTCGGCGCGAAGGTTTGCGCACTTAGACGAGTATTCCGAGGACATGAAGACGCCATCAACTCCATACAATGTTCCAAGGATGGGAGATTCTTAATTTCCAGCGGGCAAGATCGAAGAATTTGTGTCTGGCCTCTCGTTGGATGGGATGCCGCGTCAAAACCGGAATTCGATCCACTTGCACGTTGGGGTTTACGGAGTAGCGTGAAGGAAAACGGTATCGAGATCGAGAGTGTTGCGTCGGAGGGCCCGCTTTACTCGCGTGGACTTCGTATTGGCGATCGAATTGTTAAACTCGCGTGGACCGAGTTGGATGCGGCCTCTGGTAAGTGGGTCTCGACATCGACGGAAGTCCCGGCGGAGATTCTTCGTCGTCTTCAATCCCCATTAGGCTTCTTTACGGCCTACGCTTTTTGGTACCAACGCGGTTTAGAGAATGTTCCCAATCCACCAGGGTTTCGGCGCAATTGTCAATGGGAACCGCTGGTAACAGTTACCATGAACGCACAGCGCGAATGGGCGGCCTGGACACCACTCGGGTTTTACGATGCATCGATCAACGGTGATCGTCTGTTTGGTTGGCAGCTCAATCGAGGGCCTGATGTACGTCCTGAGTTTGTCCCAGCTGATCGGTTCCGACTGGCACTCGAGAGACCAGACGTTATTGGGAATTTGTTAGAAGCAGGAAACATCGCCAGCGCCTTCGAAAAAGTGGCGCTTCAGATCCCAGGCGGCCCGGACGGAATGCTAACAAGATTCCTTGCGTTGCAACCTTCGATCGAAATCGTCTCGCCCGACCCCTCCGACCGCATCCAAGGAAATCGAGCCCGAGTTCGAGCGAAAGTTCGAGTCAGCAATGGACAATCTGTCGTCTCGCCGCAAGCTTTTGTCAACGGAGTAATCGCAAATAACCTTCGAACCGTCGGAAATAGCGCCGGAGATATCGATCCGTCGGATAACTCTAAAAGAATCTTCGCGTATGAATGGGATGCAATGCTGCCATCAGATCGTAAGCTGAAGGTTCAAGTCTACGCAGGCACCCAAGAACGACACATCGGTGTGGGTGAGATATTGCTGGATCGCGGGGGCGCTGAGTCGAAAGCCCCGATTGCAGCGCCGCTGCCCAACGTCTACGTCTTAACGGCCGGCGTTTCAGAGTATCGTGATCCAACGTTAACGCTTTTAAAGGCGTCCGTAAATGCGAATCAAGTCGCCGAGGTTCTGACCTCCAACTCAATGCGCCGAACAATGTCCCCGGTCTCGGTATTAACCGATTCCATGGTTACCCCCGCATCCTGGCGATCGTCAGTCCAATTGATGGCGGAACGCTTGGCGGGACGTGTGTCACCGGACGATCTCGTTTTGATCTACTTGACCGGGCACGGGGTCATCGATCAAGAAACAAAGGAGTATCACTTTGTGACAAGTCGCGCTTCGATGCGAGACGTAATGGCATCTCGTTACGAAGACTGTTTAAGCCTTTCTGATTTGTCATCCCTCAAACCAGTCGCATGCAAGAAGCTAGTCATTCTGGATACGTGTCATAGCGGCGCCGCGCAGCAGTTAGATCCATCACGACTAAAGTATGCAGTTCGAAACCTCCAAGACGATAAAATGTTCGTGATGACTGCCTCCGAGGGAAATCAACTAGCCTTTGAAGGTGCCTTTACTCAGCCGTTGATTGACGCATTACGCGGCAAGGCAGACGCTGACAAAAATCGTCTCGTGTCGTTGCAAGAAGCCTTCGAGTACATTCGCTCAAGCATGCAGAGCAAGTCCCGATCGCAATTTCCGACCTTGGGGCCAGCAGATTTAATTGACGTCGTCAATTTTCCAATTGTTCGAAGCGATGGGGCTGAGAAATTGACAGGCTACCGCACTGTGCCTTCCCTCAACGTAGCGCCTTCGGCTCCCTTCTCTCCATGAATCGAGGTGCCGATTGGACACAGACCGCATTCTCCGCGGTAGTAAGTATCCATTACTGATAGCGATTTCAGCCATCGGCTTTATTGCTTTCCTCTGGTATTGGTTCACTCCGTCAGACCCACCGCCGCACCCACCATCGGGATCGCCTGGGGGCAAATTTGAAGCAAAGAATTCTGAACCGGAAAACGCTCAATCTGCAATTAGCAAGTCCCTTACAATCCGTGGACAGATCTCAACTCCGTTGCTAGAGCTCTCGGAATATTCAGCTGGCCTCGGAGACGGTGTTCGCCCTGGACTGGTAAAAGTCTACGTCTCCAGAAGTTCGAAGGCCTCTGACGACAAAGAGATGGAAGGCTATTTCGGTCAGATTCCATTAGCGAAAAATACTGACGTTGGATCCGGTTTTTTCATCCGACCTAACGGCTTTATCGTTACAGATTACCATGTCGTTAAAAACTCCGATTCAATTCGAGCGGAGGATGGTTCTGGCACTAGTTGGGCCGCCAAGCTACTTGGTCATGACGCCGTTTCCGACGTGGCCGTTCTCAAGGTAGAAACCATGAACCATCCGCACCTCGAGTGGGGTGAAAGTAAGAAACTTCGAGTTGGCCATTTCG
>JANODQ010000316.1:0-9906 GCA_031412775.1 Pirellulaceae bacterium
TTTTGGACTGCCATCGAAGTTTGGATTTGCGTCCAGTTTCCGATTCCGTCCTCCTCGGCCGCACGAGCACCGTGAGGATGGCCCGCGTACCAGGATGAGACTTTCGACTGTCCTTCAGCGGACTGATACTTCCAACCCCAGTACTGTCGAGGTGGAAAGGCTGGCGAGCAGCCCGTGCCGCCGTCTGCGACGTCTGCATAACCGGCACGGAATCCTTCGCAGAATTCGTGGTTGTGCCGTTCGTTACAGAACTGGTGTTTGCGGCTATGCCAGGCTTTGTTTGCCCAGGCATCGTTCCGGTACTTCATCATCATACCGTTCCAGCCACCGCTATAATTCCAGCTGTCTTTAGCACCGCTCCAAGCATTGCAACCTGTCATCGAACCGATGCTGGCGAGTGCTAGTAACATGCCTGCGAGTGCACGTCTGGAGTTTCTCCGACGATCTGCAGATCGCGACTGCGGTTTGAATGTGTCTCTTCGACAAATCATCGAGAACCCCCTTGCTCAACATCACGCTAGTGTTCAATTACTATGAAGTAGCGATATGACGAAAATCTGCGTTCGATCCACTCGAAGGAGCTCAGCGCGTCATATCTCTCTAAATTGTCTATCGCCTAAATCAGAGGGGAACATTTAACGATTATTCGGGTTCTGCCATGATTGACGCATTTTCGTTCCGTAACGAATGTAATGAGGCCCCGTGATGCACGAATTGCTGGCTATCCGTTTGTCGCGAAAACGGGCCTAAGATCTGGCCATACGTGGATTACAATCGAACAGGACGCCAACGATATCGATAAGGAGCATCGATTTCATAATTCTGCGGCACATGGATCGCCGAACGCCGACAAACATTCGAAAAACCATTCATGATTAACTCTACAGCCGAGCAATCCCAAGCCGGAGGACACAGATCACGTCGTTCGCCGCGAATGCATTCGTCTGGCGAGAATTCGTTCTACAGTTCGCTTTCGTTGCTTCCTCTTGTCGCAGTATGTGCGTTGTCGACCGCCTGTGCAGCGCCTTGGTATTTCGCAAGCACACCATGGATCGCTCAGTATTGGCTAGTCCTAGCAGGAACGGCTACCTTGGGAGTCTTGGCACTCAATATCGTGTTCCGGCTTTGGAGCCCGACCGTTGGTCCTAAGCTTAGTGCTCCTTGGTTAACGCTAACACTGATTTTCGCGGCGTGTTATGCTTTTGTTCAAAGCATCCCGTACTTCGATGGAGTACCTTCCAAGACGGATTCTGCGCCAGCCAGTGTTCAAATCCAAAGATGGTTTCTGGGACTACCCAATGCTTCGCTTGACGAAGGGTTTGGTATTACTGAAAAGAACGTAGCAGCGTCGACGTCGAAGTCTGAAAACGATTTGGTTACTCAGGACAACGAAGGAATTGATCGCCATCCATTTCGCCTTGCAGTTAGTATCGAGCCGCTGCACACGCGAGCAGCGATCGGTTCGCTGGTCCTTGCAGCGGTGATGGTTTGGATTGGATCGGTCTGCTTTACGTCCCCTAAGTGGCAAATCAGTCTTGTGTTAGTCATCACCGTGCTAGGGATTGTTATCGGGATGCTGGGTCTCGCTCATGCTCTATCATGGCAAAGGGTCAACTGGTTAGGTTTGGCTCCGGGCAGCTCGTTCGCAACATTCGTCTCCCGAAATAGCGCCGGCGGCTTCATGAACGTGTGCTTGTCAGCAGCCCTTGGACTGGCGACGTGGACATTTCTCAAGCCATACAACCCAAATGATTTTTACATTGTCAGAAATCCAAACCCCTTACTCGAGTTTTTACGCAAGATTGAATCTGGCTTTGCAAAGCTTACCACTCCGCAGATCGCATCCGTAATCGCCGTCGCTTTCCTATTGGCAGCCGTTGGATGTACAACATCGCGTGGTGCGACCATCGGTGGCATCGCTGCTTGTAGCGTCGTCTTGCTCCTTTCGAGAAATAGCGAGCAAGGCTACGGACGTATTTTTTTCGCGATGATTGTCGTATTGCTTGGTTTGGGACTCGTTTTCTTTTTCGAGTTCGATGAACGAATTAGTAAACGGTTTGAAGAACTGCTTAAGATTGAGAGTCAACTTAAGGATGGGCGGTCTTATATTTGGGGAGTTGCGTTAAAAGCATTCGCGTTTTTCATCGCAACGGGAAGTGGCTTGGGAACATTTCACTACGCTTACCTTCCGTTTCAAACGCCGAATTCCGGGGGTTGGTATTATCACGCGGAAAGCCTTTTCATGCAGACACTGGTCGAGTTTGGTTGGATTGGCGTTTGCTTGATCGTTCTTATTTTGTTTCAAATGATTCACGCGATTAAAGTTCTTGGAAGTCGTAACCAAAACCCTTTGACGACTCAATCCGTGCCAATCAAACCACCGCAATACCTGCCAGCTTATGTTACGGGATTGTCATTAGTAGTCAGCCTAGGCGTTCATTGCCTGGTCGACTTTCCGCTCATTGTTCCCGCAGTGTTTATTCCTGCAGCACTCCTTGCAGGAATGGTATGCGGTATCGCACGAGCCAAATCTTCGTGGGAAGCTCTTCCCCCGATTGGCTCTATGTCGAGACCTTCTTCGGAGACGCGTGCACGATATCCAGCGGTAGATTCAACTATTAATTCGCCGGTCAACTTGCCAAGTGTTGGCGATCGTACTACGCATGCCTTAAGCCGAGCTAATGTAAGTTCTTCAGAAGCTACCGATAGTCACTTGCAATCAAGTAGTTCGCCATCAAGCCGACGTTCACGAAGAAGTTCAGCCGAATCATCGGAAGCGGGAAGACAGCGATCGCGGCGCGGAACAAGTCGATCCTCATCTTCCAGGGACGTCGATATTCTCGCCGGGCAACAGCTTTCATGGGAACGTTATGTTTATCGAGGTACCTCCCGGGCAATGTTGTTTTGTACGTTATCGATCGGTGCTCTCGCGATTGTGCTTATGCTTTCCAGCTTGTCTTCCATGGACGCTCTTGATCGATCCGATGCGATGGCAAAATGGGTAACTTCACATGAACAGTTGCCGCGTGAGAAGCGAATCAGCAGCCCAAGCTCGTACCTAGTCGGCCTATGGGGTGATTCAGCAATACCAATTGATCACGCTCCGTCAGCACTTCGGATGATTGCCGACGCAATACTTTACGAGTTCCGCTCGCAGCTCTACGACGAAATCCAGGAGAACGTATCGGGAGCACGTAAAGTTGGCTGGGAGGAAACCTCACCGTTGCTTATGAATGCACTTTTGAATGGACTGATCGACGCCGACCCCAATAGTAAAACAAAGAAGACGCCTGCTGAAATTGCTGGTGGTACCAAACAACTCGCTCGATGGGATAAGGCATACGAACTTATTGAGAAAGCCCGCCAAGCTTGTCCGCTCGATTGGCGATTGTCGTGGGGCGAAGTCTTGTTAAACAGAACGCTTTCGCGGAACATGCAGATGAGACACTTGCAATTAGCAGGAATTCTCTCCGGTCATCGCGCTGAGAATCTTTTTCAAATAGGTGTCCTCGCACGTGAAGCGGGTGATTTGGATTTGGCGCTCAAGTTTTGGCTTCAAACAATTCGGCTTTCCCCTGGATATGGGCCGCGAGTGGCATCGATCATCGCCTTGGACCTAGAAGATGAAAAGATTCCTGTCGATCTATTCGCTGACGATCTAGGAGTGCTTAAACAGATCACAACAAGTCCTTTTTCCGAGGAAAAGTTTCCAGTAACACACGCGTTACTATGGGAACGTATGAAAGTTGCCGCTGAAGCCCTACCCGCTTTCGAACCTGGTCGATGGCAATGGCTGGCCGAGATTGCTTCAAAGGAAGGGGACACGGAAAAGGAGTTGGACTGTCTGCGTCAAGCGTCCTCGAAACAGCCTATGAATCGAGCAATTCGCATGTACTGGGCCGGTCGACTCGCTGACGAAGGATATCTTGACGAAGCGATCGAACAATCGGAATTCTGTCGAACTTTAGCTCCAGACGATCTCCAAGTTCAGGACGCGATCCGTCGATGGAAGGAATTGCGAGACAAGAATCGCTAACAGCTGAAGTTAAACTTGCAAGCCAAATTCTCCCAATTAAGCCGTGACGAAGGTTTGCGATCGAATAGAATGTGCTCGGTAAACTGTCCACTGTTTTCTGAGTTCCACTAGAGACTGCGAATTGAATCGATGACTGAAAACGCATTACGTTACGCAATTGGGGGTGATCACGCAGGCTTTGGAATGAAGTCGGAAGTGACGGCGCTCCTGTCCAAGCTGGGAATTGCATTTTTTGATTGCGGTACTCATTCGGCTGCGTCATGTGATTTTCCCGATTTCGCAGAAGCTGTTGCCAAGGAAATTCACGCAGGACGAGCCGACCGTGGAATCCTAGTTTGCGGCTCCGGTGTTGGTGTAAGTGTCGCTGCAAACAAGTTCCCGAAGATTCGAGCTTCGCTTTGTCATGACACCTATTCCGCGCGACAAGGGGTCGAACACGACGATATGAATGTTCTCTGCATCGGTGCTCGAGTGATCGGGCCGGAAGTTGCGTTCGAAATCGTACGAGCCTTCACTGCCGCACGCTACGCACCACAGCCTCGGCATGCGGCTAGACTTGCAAAGATTGACGACATCGAGCGTCGCGTTATGGAAGGCAAACTCGGGTGGTAACCGGGTCGGTAGCTGTTGTAACAGGCGCCTCCTCTGGCATCGGTCGATCTATCGCCGTGAAGTTCGCTGAACTGGGCTATTCGGTAGTCGCTCACGGCTACCGAAATCATGACGGCATTGCCAAAACTTTGTCGCAAGTAGCCCAGTCGCAAGCAGCCCAGTTGCAAGCAGCCCAGTCGCAAGTAGTGAAGTCCATCGAAGCCGCTGCACATGCCACTCTTCAAGCGACTCCTCAAGAGTTCAATAATGAACTTGGCAACACAGAATTTAGCAAGCCTGAAACACTCGCAATTTTTTCCGATGTATCTGACCCATCGGATTGTGAGCGATTGGTACGAGACTCGTTTCGTTGGAAAGGCCACGTCGATGTCTGGGTCAATTGCGCTGGGGCAGACGTGCTTACGGGCGAAAACAGTAAGCAATCGTTCGAAGAAAAGCTGGATGTACTTTGGCGGACGGATGTTGCTGGCACTATTCGTGTCAGCCGCTTAGTCGCATCGCATATGCTTCGGCAAGTCGCTCGAGCATCACTTCCTTGCATCATGAATATCTCTTGGGACCAATCCGAGCATGGCATGGAGGGAGACAGCGGGCAATTTTTCGCAGCAACCAAAGCTGCGGTCGCTGCCTTTAGTAAAAGCTTAGCAAAAACGGTCGCCCCCCAAGTTCGCGTCAACTGTATCGCTCCCGGATGGATAAAAACCGACTGGGGAAATCAAGCTTCTCCGGAGTGGGATTCGCGTGCTCGCGGAGAATCGATGCTGAACCGATGGGGAGCCCCCGAAGACATCGCAAACGTTGCAGCCGCCTTGGCAAGCCCCGCTATGGAATTCGTTAACGGGCAAACGATAGCAGTAAACGGCGGCTGGCAACCACAGAACCGGAAAGCGAACCTGAGCTAATTCTTGCATCAACCAGCAGTGTCGATGCACAAACCGAAAAATCTAATCGGTTCTACTTGGCGACTTGAACATTACTGCGATAATACGAGTTGGCAGGTTCCGGTTCTTTGTGAATAAAAACCGGATCTACTGCCTTTCATGTTCGCCGGTTGAATGCCACATAACGAGTAGCCTAACTTTGAAATTCGATGATCTAGCGGAAAAATGCGGTGAATGGTTGCGAGGTAGCGGCCCCGAATCCGATATTGTGATCAGCAGTCGAATTCGACTGGCTCGTAATCTGTCTAACTTTCCGTTCATTCGAAAATGTACACACGACGACCGCAAAGAGATTGTTCGCTACGTGCAGCGAAATCTGAACGGCACTGCTCTCTCCGAGTCGATCGAATTCATCAATGTTGATCGTTTAAGTGATCTCGATCGCCAGTTTCTCATGGAGCGACAGATCATTAGTCGCGAACTCAGCGAGAACGAAGGGGCTCGCTCGGTGATTATCGATTCGACTGAGCAGTTCAGCGTCATGGTGAATGAGGAAGATCATCTTCGCATCCAGGTAATGCAAAGCGGTCTTGATCTCGAGCTGGCGTGGAATCGAATCAATACAATCGACGATCACCTCGAATCACATTTACAGTTTAACTTTCACGAGAAGTTCGGATATCTGACAGCGTGTCCAACGAACGTAGGAACCGGTCTTCGCGTCAGCGTGATGGTTCACCTTCCAGCTCTCGTCATTACCAAGCAAATTGAAAAGGTCTTTCGGTCGTTGCAGAAGATCAACATTGCGGTACGTGGATTGTTTGGAGAAGGCTCGCAGTTCAGCGGAGACTTTTACCAAGTTAGTAACCAAATCACGCTCGGCAAAACCGAACTAGAACTCGTCCGACAAGTCCGCGATATCGTCCCCAAGTTAATCTCGTACGAACGTAAGGCTCGCGAGTTCCTGGTACATGAAAGCGAACAAGATCTTCAAGACGATGTTAGCCGAGCTCTCGGAATTTTATGTACAGCCAAAAAAATTAGTAGCGAAGAGACGATGCACTACCTCTCGAAGGTTCGCATGGGAGTTAATCTTGGACTCATCGATGACATCAACATCCCCACGGTGAACAAGCTTTTCATTCACACGCAACCAGCACACCTTCAAAAAATTCGCGGTTACCAACTGAACACTTCCGACCGTAACATCGAGCGTGCAAACTACCTGCAACAACATCTAATTCCGCGCAACCCCGACGCGGCTCAAAACTAAGATTTGTCTAAACTAAATATCGGCGTAGCTGAGTTCGTAAGAATTAATACATCCACACAGCGGCAAGATGAAAGACACCAGTAGCATGGGCTTCCAGCCTGTAATTAATTTGCCAACACAGGCTGGAAGCCCATGCCACTTTGGTAAGCTGACATCTGCCTCTTGGCTTTAGACACAAAAAACTAAGATTCAACACCCATGTGGAGTTTGGTATGAATTGTAAGTCGTTTCTTGGCACGTACGCCGCGTGGATTTTCACAAGTCGATGGCTTTGCACAAGACAATTGCTTTGCACAACAGCTCTTACGGTGTTCGTGATTTCAAGCTCTCTGGCAAGCTCTTTTTTAAGTAACTGCAGAGCTGACGACAAAATCGTTTTAGTCGCTGGTGGCAGCAACAAAAGTTTTGATGCTCTAGCAACTGAAGCAAGACTTGCTGAGCCGTTTGGATTGGCTTTCGATCCTCAGAAGCGCCCGTGGATTATCGAAATGGCTTCCGGAAACCGGCTTCTCATGATTGACCGGCAAGGAATACTTTCTCATGTGGCGGGCAAGACGGAAAAAGGCTTCTCAGGCGATGGAGGCAAAGCGTTGGAAGCACGGTTCAATGGCCCCCACAACCTTGCTATTCGACCTAATGGTCAAATACTGATTGCGGATACTTGGAATGGGCGAATACGCCAAATTGATCCTGAGTTGGGTATTATTACATCGTTACCTGGATACGAAGTCCCCATCGAAAAAGCAAAGAATTCAGGCCCTTACTGCATCACGATTGATTTCACGGGGACGTATCTTTATATCGCTGATTTAATGCGAATTCAACGCCTTGATCTCGAGACGGGTGTTTTATCGCTTGTGGCCGGAAACGGAAAAAAGGGGGTTCCACAAAACGGGTCGATTGCGACCGAATCGCCACTTTCAGACCCGCGTGCTGTTGCTCCAGATCGTCTCGGAAACGTGTACATCCTGGAGCGAGGTGGCAATGCACTTCGAGTCGTTTCAAACGATGGCACAATTCAAACAATTGTTGGTGCAATCAAAAGCAAAGAGACACCGCGCGACATGAAGCTTAACGGGCCAAAACATATTTGTGTTGATCTTAAGAACCGTGTTGTCATTGCCGACGCGGAGAATCACCTTATTCGTCGCTACGACCCCAGCGACGGATCGCTCATACGAATCGCCGGAACGGGGAAGATGGGCCATCAAGGTGTCGGCGGTTCGCCCCTGGATTGTCAGCTCGCAAGGCCTCATGGTGTCACGGTCCATCCAGAAACGGGCGAACTGTACATCACCGATAGTTATAACAATCGCATTCTCAAGATCGTTAGCGATTCGCAGTAACGCGATGATGATCAATCATTGCGTTTAGCGCGGTTGGTAGTTTGTGGCTCGTTATGTTTGGTCGAGCTGCACGATTATTGACTAACGAGATCTGCTGACAATCGCGCGCTCGGTGCGTGCTGGGCGGCAAGAATCACTTCCAAGCTCACCGACCACTTACCATCGGAATCACCGGTAATAATCCAGTGAGGCATCACGCAAACGCTTTGGTGGACCAATTCAAAACCGCTTTCGCTTTGGCTCACCGATTCGACAGGAAAGGCCCAAAGGCTCGCAGGTCGATTCACGATCATTTGAACGCTAACGCCAAGCCATTGATCTACAAGACCTAAAAAGTTGGTGTCGTGGATATCAATCTGCTTTCCAAGTTGACCGAGCGATTGGTTATCGGAATCGTAGAAAAATCGATCATCTGCACCCGAAGGAAGCCCAGCAAAATTCCATTCCATTGCGTAGTGGAACGGTCTTCCTGGAGGAAGCCCCTCGAAGAGATACGTCACATCCAGCGCATCGCTTCCGGCAGTAATGGTGAGCGCCTTGGTGAGTGTGATTGGAACGCCCCAAGCGTTTCCGGATCTTCTTAATTGCGTCTGCACCTTCCCTTGGCCCCGACGGATCTTCGCCTCAAACGGAAGTGCAACAAAGTCACCCCGCTCGAGTGCTTTCCCACTTGCGACAGTGTCAATCGATACATCTGAATCGAAGAAGTGATCCATCATGCTTTTACGAGGATAACAATCATAAAAGATACGCTCGTTTAAACCTTCTTGTTTAAACACAACGCGATCATGAATACTCGCAGCCGTATCGTGACTTGTTGTGTTCCCGGCGAGTATCTTCTTGTGATAGACCTCGGGGCGACGTTGCATGGTCGCAAGAATGTTGTGCTGAACGGCTCTTATATCTAATTCATAGAGCATGCCGCCACGCGCGGGTGCGATGTAAGCGATCAATTGATCGTTGGCCATTCGCACTTCCGGTAGCAAGTCTTTATCAAAGTCTTCAGAGCTAACATCCACCCAAGTTTCGTCGCGACCATTGGATAGCTCGATCATCGTGTCTGCCGCGATAATCTCGCGATACGTTGCATTTCGAAGATGCGGAAGGTAGATACCTCCGAATGCACCGTGCCAATATGGACAGTTGCATTGACCGCGATAGAGATGATCTTCAGCTTGTGATAGAAGCGCTGCGTCGGGGTCTGTTTCACGAAGCGATTCCAAGCGTCGGCTCACTTCAAGCATTCGGCAGTACATCTCGTTGGCTTCCGAATATTTGACTCGAAAGTTTCTCCAAAAGCCGCCTCGCATGAATTGCTGATACTGCTGCCACTGAGGCGAATCCTGTAGTCGATGAATCACATCGTCATAGACCGCTTGTTGCGTCACAGGTAGTGACCATTCGGTCATCTCACGATAGGAACAATCGGGCAAGAAGATCCGTCCTGCAGGTCGCGTCTCCGAAATGACGGCTCGCGGTGTAGACGTATGAAGCCAATCGCGATTCTCTGTCAATTGATCGAAGAATTGTCTCAGCCAACCATTTTTGTAAACATGGACTTTCGTGTCAGGCCACGTACCAAATTTTTCACCATCGTCACCAAAGAGTAGTACCGATCCTGGAGCTTGCTGGGCAATCGATCGGCAGTAATTAATTGTTTCATGAGCAGCAGCGAACGGAAGAAGATATCGTAATCGCTCGCTACCAGGAAAGACTCGAAGCACATGCCCATCGTCTTCGGTCGTAAAGTAATTTGTT
>JANODQ010000317.1:0-8586 GCA_031412775.1 Pirellulaceae bacterium
GCTTTTGCTGCCCTGCCAAGTACACCAAACACAGCCCGTCTCAGCATCCGAACCAGCCGATCCTCCCTCGTCGCTAGCCGTCACGGGCTCGCAATCCGATTCAGGCTCTTCTCATTCAGGTTTCGACTGCCCCAAAGGCTTTGTCCTTGAAGCCGTGGCCGATGACAAATGGGTTCACGACGCGTTCTCGATGACGACTGATTCCCGCGGCAATGCCGTCGTGTCCGGGCCTGGCTACATTCGCACACTTACCGATTTGGACTCTTCCGGACGATTCACCCGCGCGATCGATCTCAAAGCAACTATCAATCAAGGCGCCCACGGACTTTGGTGTGAGGTCGGGAAGTATTACTTTGTTGCCGATGGTGGGCTTTGGGTTGTAAGTGACGCCAATGGCGATTATGTGGCGGATGGTCCTCGTCGAAAAGTGCTCGATCTTCCCACAGGCGGCGAGCACGATGCCCATGCGATTCGTCGCGGTCCCGATGGATGGTGGTATTTGATTGTCGGGAACTTCGCGTCGACGATTGGGAAATTGAGAAACGATCCCGACTCGCCTGTACCGCATCCTCGCGCAGGAACACTTTGGCGAATCAGTCCCGACTTTTCAAAACGTGGTGTTTGGGCACATGGCCTTCGAAATGCTTACGACTTCGACTTTCTCGCAGATGGTAGTATCGTCACGTTCGACAGCGACGAGGAGCGTGAGCTTACACTCCCTTGGTATCGCCAAACGCGTGTCGTTGTTTTATCAGCCGGTTCCGATGCCGGTTGGCTCAACAGCGCGTGGGCGGATCTCGCCAGCCGCAGCACGATGCCGCACACGCTCTCGAGACTTGGACGAGGCTCACCGACGGGCGTCAAAGTTTATGACCATACGAGCTTTCCCAGAAAATATCAAAATGCGACTTTCGTCCAGGATTGGACGTTCGGAAGAATTCTCGCAATCTACCCACAACCCAAAGATGCCACTGACACCGACCAAGTTCCCGAACGGTTGATGGCTGAAACTGTCGTGCAGACAACTGGTAAAGTGGGCTTCGCTCCGACAGATATAACGGTCGCTCCCGATGGAAGTCTGTTGATCTGTTCAGGTGGTCGCGGAACGACCGGTTCGCTCTATCGTCTTCGTTATGTTTCAACTGGCACCGATGTAAATCGCAGTAACGCAGGAAAAAGTGACGTCGTTGCAACTATTACCGGAAATGAAGCTCCGCTAGTATCGAAACAAACTGCAAAACCAAGTGCGAATTTGAGATCAACGGAAGCGCTCGCATCATGCCTGTCAGCACCGAGTCCTCTCGAGTCATGGAGCCGCGCCCAGTGGGAGCCGATCTGGCGACGCGCATCCAAGGAAGCTCGTAGCAACGCAATTTCAAACTCAACCAGTTTTCAGTCGGCAGCATCCAACTTCTTAGCAGTTGAACAATCCGCAGCTTACTCTCTACAAAGACGAGCCATTCAATGCGAAGTTGACCTTCAAAATCGAGGTGCATTTGCAAGCGAGCAGCGAGTCTCCCTCAACGAATTCCAGAAGCTGTGTTTGGCTTCGAACCTAATCAAATCCCAAGTAACAACCTCTGCTTTGGAGTCCCTTCCGCCCGCCTCGACGCGTCAGACCGCATGGTGGGCTCTGGGCCATCTTCCGATTCCCGCTACGCAATTCAATGCATGGATGCAAACTCTTAATGCAGTCGACCCATCACAATCGATGAAGAACTTTGATTCAACAGGTTCGGTCACGATTGAAGCAATAATCGGCGATTCAGTCATCCGTGCCTTTTACGAATGCATCGGACTCCACCGTGGATCGCTTCCTTCGAAAGGTACTTGGGAGATACACCGGGCCGCCGTTTCAGGCAACGATACTCGGACTGCAGAAACACAACGCACAGTTCGACAGATACAGCTTTGGGCAGCCTCTCGGACAAACGCAAACGTGACCACCAAAGCGACTAAGAGTCAAGATGTCGCGTTGGACACGCGAGCTTTCGACGCCTCCGTAGGACGCCGATTGTTCGGACCCAATAGCAACGCAATCGATGCATCGCTACTCGATCAACTTGCTTACCGCTGTTCCAAAAAAACTATTACTTTTACGTCTCCAGAGGCTCTCGAAGCTTTAGCGATCCTGCAGACTTCGCTAGGTGACTATCGATTTGCTATGCCGGCTCACCAAGCACCCGCAACATCAGAAGTGATCGACGGTTATCGATGTCTCTATGGCTCAAAAATGCCAGACACCATTCGCGAGAACTGGGCCAGGTGGTGCATGTTTATTGCAACATCGCAAACCTCTGAATCTTGGAAAGCGATAGTCGTACCAGAAGCACTCCGTGCGCTAGCGATGCTAACGCCAAAGTCCCCAGTCGCGGTCACGTTTTGCTTAGAACAGATCACCCCATCCAGTCATCCCACTTCTGACATTCACGCGTTAATTACTCTCTCCTGCTGTACTGCTCCTCGAGCAAGTGAACAAACTCTTGCCACCGGCGATGCACTGGCCGGACTACTGGGAAAGGTAACATCTTTAGCTATGAATACCGAAAGCAAGTGGGCCTCGCGACTTGGAGAAATCTGGAAGCGACTGGTTGAAAAAGACCCTCAACTTCCGAGCATGTTTGCTTCTCGAGAAAAGTTCGGTACCAGTGACGATCTTTTCTGGGTCAAACTCTGTCCAGAACAATCCCAAACCATAGGTCAATCTCATTTCAAGCAGGCCTTGCTGCGAACGCCGCTAGAAGATTGGGAAGCAGATGTCGCTCGTTATGTTTGGTCGAATCCAAAGCAAGTCACACCGGAAGTATATGAATACATTCGAAAGCAATGTGCGGGACAAACCGATCCCACTCCCGCTCTCGCCATCGAATTGCTTTCGACGAATCCATCAAAAATGGACTACGACACTTTTCTCTCTGCTATCGAATCAAATGATCGATTATGTCTGGCCAACGCTTGGAACGGTCTGAGCCTATTGCCGGTTGAAGATCCTAATCGAGAGATGATTGCAATTGCGGAACTGTGGAGCATGCAGCATAAGTCCAACCTGCTGGAAGTGAAACCCAATACAATCGCAAAGCGAATTCGAATGGTTGCTACCAAAGCCAAAGCGGATCAAGTTTCCAAGCTTGAGAATAACTCAAGTGAACTCTCGCAAGGCAACTCCACGAGCAGTTCTGAAGTAAATGCAGCCAAGGCAGTATTACCTGCGAGTGATTCATGGAGTGATTGGGAACCGTATTTGAAAGCAGTTCTTGGAAATAAGTTTCCTGAATCCACGGCGATGGCTGACGCGACCAAAGTGCCGTTACCTACAGAGTGGCAAGATCGTGTCAAAGGCATAGATAAACTCGTCGGTGATGTGGACCGAGGTAGGTTGATCTATCAAGCATCCAAATGTGCGAATTGTCATGGAGGCGAAAACGCAAACACATCTAACGCTTTAGGCCCAAGTCTAACAGGTGTAGCCAAACGATTCTCCACCGAAGATTTATTCCGAGCAATCTTCGAACCAAGCCGTGACATCTCCGATCGGTATCGAGCAACGAAAGTTCTTACTACAGATGGAACCATCCTCGTTGGTATGAAAATCTACGACAGCGTAGACGGAATCACCTTACAACTCGCAGACGGATCTTTGGCAAGAATCAATCAAGCCAATATAGAAGAAAAGGCATTCTCCGACCAATCACTTATGCCCGCCGGTTTGGTAGATGCGAATTCCCCAAAAGAACTCGCGGACTTGTATGCCTATCTAAAAAGCTTTTGATGCTGCTATTCGCTAAATCTTGTTCGGCGGCTCAATCGACACCGTGGCCTGTCGCGGCACTTGCATCAGGATTTTTGCTTTTAAGCGATGTTAAATAGGCAATAAGATCTCGCAATTCGCGGCGCGACATGTATTTCATCAAATCCACAGGCATCGATGATTGGCCCTTCTTAACTCCTTCAATCGAATCTTGTTCTATAACGACCACTTCATTGGTTGCTGTAATTAATGTCAGCTTGTCATCGTCTTGTGCCTTGACAATCCCAGAGATGATCTGACCTGCATCTGTTTGAACAATCATCGTTTCAAATCCTTGCGCGATTGTGGCATTCGGATCGACAATTGCTTCCAGCAGGTATTCCTTATTCTTGGATATCGCAATACCGGAAAGGACCGGACCGACTTCGCCTCCCTTGTCTCCAACGCGGTGACAACGCACACAAGATAGCTGGCTTCGGTTGAGAAACAGATCCTTGCCATTAGCCACATTACCGCCGACCATTGCATCCATGAATTGCTTGGTGATAGTGCTACTGCTTTCAAATTTCACTGCTTTATCACTGGTAGGCTTATCACTGGCGACCGGTCGATACGATTCGAGCTTCGACGTGAGTTGCTTCATCAAGTCCGCATCAACGCGACCTTCCGCGGCTTCGCGAAGGTTTAGCAAGGTATCCAACGGAAAATTACCCGCGAGCCATCGATCAACTCCATCACGAATAACCTTCGTTGCGGTAGGACTTTTGATTGTGGCTAACGTATCCCACGCTGATTGTCGCTCAAACATAACCTTGGAAAGAGTTTGCTTGCTGAGAGCAACGATGCTTTGCTCGGGAGCAACCGCGACGAGCTGCTTGATCGCTTCAACGCGTACTTCTGGAGACGCATCGGTGCTTAGGTCCGCTAACATGGATGCTGCCTTGTCGCTATCCAGTTTTACAAGCCAACGGATAGCAGACGATCGGTCTTTCCCTGGCGCATTTTTGTCTGCCATAAGCAGTGCAAGAGCCGGGATGATGGACTTGTTATCGAGTGCCGAACCAACCTCAAGTGTTTTAGCGCGAATCGATGAATCCAAATCTACTTGCTTGAGCAAGCCTTCTACAATCTTCGCAAAAGCAACCGATACCACCGTCAAATCGCGACTTGGAAGAGGGCTATAACGATTCATCACGCGGTCCAAAGGATTGGGTTCCGACCAATTTTTAAGCATATCAAGTGCTTCCAAACGCATCGCTTTGGAACGCGTCGAATCTGCCGCAAAGACAGCAACGGCGTCTGCGTTTTCAGGAGTGCCCAATCGGAAATTAGCGTTGAGAGCTCGCGACACGAACGCTGGGTCGCTCGTATTGCGGCTCAATGACTTAGCAAGCTCCGGCAACCCGCCATGCAAAGCGACCACATCATTGATAGCTCGAGCGGCTTCCAAAGCAACACGCCCGGATGAGTCTTGGAGGAATAGAGCAATCTCGGATGCTTCCATGCGACGCAGTGCTACAACGGCCGCTAGGCGGACTGCTTCGGAAGCATCGTTGCTTAATGCCGAGATCGACTTTGCATCTGCTTGCCCTGCTAAGGCCATAATACATGCATGCCGAACGATTGGGTCTTCATTCGCATTTGTCTTCAATGCTTCTCGAATCGCATCGGTGATTCCTTGTGTATGAAGCTGCCCCGCAGCGATTGCACCTGCAGCAAGAATTCGCATGTCCGTACCAACGAGTGAATCGTGAACCCACTGATTCATCTCTCGAAGCTCACCACTTAAGGCACCTTGCTCGACCATCCGATGACTTTCACCGAGTACCTTCAAAATAGCAACTGTAACTTCCGATGGAAGACCTGTTGCGTGATTGGCGGAACCGTTGGTGGAAGCTGGCTTCAGTTTCAAGATGGCTTGTACCGCAGCACTCGACGACTGCTTGTTTCGAGCGAGTTGGCCAAGCCCCCATACAGCGTGAACCCGCGCGAGTTCGCCCTGCGAGGAATCTGCGGCAACACTTTCGAGTGCAGAGAGCGACTTTCGTGAAGCAAGTTCCCACTGCGATTCTGATCGAACGCGTCGATCCACATGGCCCAGCAAACTAACAAGCTTCTCTTCGGCGAGCCCTTGAAAACCATTGCTGAGTAGGTTTTTAGTTTCGATGGCTGCTGGCTGCGTCAATCCGACGGCATCGAAGAATCGATAGACACGGCCTTTTCCTTCACCGTTCCATCCATTGACCCAGTCAGTAACATACATGCTTCCATCGGGACCAAAATCAATGTCCGTTGCCAGCATGTTCCAGATCGGCTGTTCACTCGATGCGATCTCAAAGAAAGCACCCTTTGGTTTGTTTTTGATTGTACGAATACCGCTATTGGAAGCCCCACCGCGGAAGTCAACCAAAAAGAAATTCCCTTTGAAGGACTCGTTCAAACCGGTTCCAGGATAATAAACAAGTCCTGAAGGACCGTCGGAGACATTCGCAATCGGCGGAACGATGTAAGCGACTGTTGTTTTGCTGTCGTAGGGATTCCAAATTTTTTCACGATTGAAAGGCCCGCGATCGGAGATGTATTGGTACATCATACGCCAACCCGTATCGCTACCATGAACGACATAAACCCATCGCGCTTTGTCACCACTATCGGAGTTGTTGTCGCCGGTAAACAGATTTCCAAAGTCATCAAAAGCCAACTCTTGCGGATTGCGTAGTCCCGTTGCGAAGATCTCTAGATTGGAACCATCCAACTCACAACGGAATACTGCGCCACTTTCAGGATTCGCTAATAAGCCATTCGGCGTTTGAACATGGTAGCCTCTGTCACCGATTGAGAAGTAGACCCGCCCATCAGGCCCCATCACTAACCCGTGCATGTCGTGACCACGAAACGCAACGCGAACTCCGAAGCCATCGGCGAGTACAACACGATCATCGGATACGCCCGAACCTGTTGAGTCTTTCAATAGCCATAACTTTGGAATGTTGGTGTAGTAAACATCATTTCCGCGAACCAGTACACCTGCACCGGTACCGTCTTCCAGTCGATTAAAGCCCGATGCGAAAACATTAGATCGATCTACCTTCCCGTCGCCATCTTCATCGATTAGCAATCGAATGCGGTCATCCTGTTCTTCATAGGAGGCCGCTTTATCACCGAGCAATTCTCGGTGGTAAGCAATCCGATCTTCGACCGTCATTGCTTTCAAGTCGGCCATCAGCCATGCATTATCATGTTTACGATTATCCGTTACTCCTTGTTCCTGTCGGAAAGACTCGCATACAAAAACGCGTCCGCGATTGTCTACCGTTAGGACAACTGGGTTAGCGACATCCGGTTCAGCAGCGAACACCTCGCACGTCCATTCCGAAGGCACTTTAAAAGTCCCGATTTGCGTTACCGCTTCACTCGACGCTTCTGCAATCTTTGGTTCCAAAGGCTTCTTGGTTTGTCCGACATCCGCCGCATGGGTAACTGCAACGCAACCAAAAGCAACAGTCGCTAAAGAGGCGACCGAGAGGCAAACAAAATGAATAGGCCTAGTGTGAAAGAGCATCATAGATCGAATCATCAAAGATAAAAATTTACAGGAAGTAGTTAGATGTAGGTGTAGATGCACAGCCTTCAGCCACCTGAACACCAGAGCACAAAGCATACTTCTGAGTTTAGTTACCTACTATTAACGCAACAACGTCAAAAACTTGATGATTCCAACGCGAAGCCTAGTTTCGCCCCACTCTCACAAGCGACGGATCGGGCTCGTCCCGCTGCGTCGCAAAGGTTTAGTGTGCTATTTCGCGATACAGCCTGCCAAACCTATTGCGAAACGTTGGCATAAGGCCTGTTTTCGACATGCCCAGGGCAACGCCCAATGCCACCTACTTTCAACAAATCAGCCGGCAGGCGTTATCCAAATGGCATTCACTTTAGGGGGCTTTTGAATAATGAATACCGAATAAGGAATGTCGAATAACGAAGTGTCATGTGATTTCTTTCGAAATTCGACATTCCTTGTTTGATATTCGATATTGTTTTTTAAACCGCAGGTCTAAAGTGAGTGTCATTGGGCGTTAGCCTCCGGTTGGCGAATATGCAAGAGAAACCGGACGATAACGCGTGCCCGCTAGTGGATCAGCAAACCGATTTCATTGAAAGAAGATATCATTCGGGCAACGGCTTTCGGCTCATGTTCGATTTGGTAAATTATGTCTGAGCGACTTCTTTTTTAATTGATAAAGTGGGGATACAAACGTGGCCAAAAGTGAACAGCAACGTCAAAAAAAGTTAGCGAAAAAGAAATCGAAGGACCGTCAATGCGACAAGCTAGCCGCCCAGCGTCGTCAACAGATGGTCTCCTTGTCCGGGAGGATGATGGCTGCTGCAAAGTCTCCGATTCACTGCTGCTACATCTCCGCTGCGTGCATTGTTGGCGGGATGGGGACCGTCACAATCGTTCGTGCGTTGCCTTCTAGCCAGTTTGCAACATGCATCTTCCTGATCGATTCGTTCTGTCTCGGTGTGAAAAATGTGATCGCCTCGATTCGTACAAAGCTCGAACTAGATGAACTGCTGGAAAGAGTGGAAAAACATGCCGAGATGGAATTAGTTACCGCTGGGGTCGCGCGTGGTTACGTCGAAGCTGCAATTGCCTACGCCGCAGCGCTCGGCTTCCAACCACACGACGACTACCGAAAAGCAAAACCCATCTGGGGCACGATCGATCCCGAACCTATTCCAGAACAGTATCAATTCGGCCACAACGGAATGCCTCACTTCATGGCGGGCCCTGGCGATGATGATGAAAAACAACAAATGGTCTTCCGGACATTAAT
>JANODQ010000318.1:0-3022 GCA_031412775.1 Pirellulaceae bacterium
CGACCCCCGAAGCAACAGCGCCGCTGCTGACCAAGACTACCTGTTTGCCTCGCTCTACTAAATCGACAAGCTGGTTGCTCAGGTTCTCAATCTGCTGAAGGTCTAGCCTGCTTTCGGAAGTCGTCAGTGCACGCGACCCGACCTTGATCACCCAAATCTCCGCTTGATTAACGACTGTTTTTCGAAGCTGTTCATCCGACATTGCAAGAGGCGAGTCTGGCACGTTGGAAGAGTTCGGTTCTTGTGAGCTCATGAGTTATCAGAATGTAGCGGAAGCGGCAAAAGCAACGACTGGCTATCGTAACACGTTCAACCGATTCAGAAAGACGCGGACGCGAATCCGCTTCCAGTCTGAAACAACAAGCGACATCGAAAACCGGCTACATCAACCGACGTCTGTCGTATGCGCGTAGTGCGACGATCAGCAGGATCGCCCCGACGGTCGCAGTCACCAAACTGCCGACCAGACCGGTTGCTGCCAGCCCGATTACCGAGAAAACAAAGCCGCCCAGCAAACTACCGATAACGCCAACCACGAGATATTGCAGCCAACTAGAACTGCCCATCTTCATGATTTGACCAGCCAGCCATCCAGCCGCCAAACCGATAAGAATAAACCAAATGAAACTCATGCTCAGATCTGTGCTTGTTTGGCGAGTTCGTCGCGGAGTTGTGCAGCAAGTTCGTACTGCTCGGACTTGACCGCTTCTGCGAGTCTCTCTTCTAGGCTTGGCCCCAACTTGTATTGATTGCGAAGCGAGCTTCGTAACTCAGTCAACTTTTCAACCATCTCGTCGTCCTCGAATTGGTCCTCCGCATCGTGTTCGGTAAAGACCTGGAGCATCGCTTCGAGTCCTTTATTGATCTCAGCGATAGCAGGTTGTGCACCAGTATCATCCAGAGCAGCCAAGGCTGCCGCCTGAGTGCGTTGGAAGAGAACAAACGGTCGATACTGTTCGTGATTGATGGTCCAATCTTCGTCGTTGCAATGATCCAGACAAACATCCATCAAAGCGAGTGTATGATCGGCGTCTTCGATGGCTCGATGATAGTGTTGAAGACGAAGCCAAGAGATCCGTCGCTGATAGTACTGTACAAACTCGCGATCGACTTCGAAGCAATCTTCGTCGGTCATGTTGAAATCGGCGTCGCGTTCTTCGGCAACTAACAGGTAATCTAGGTAGCTCGCATGGCCCTTGGGCTTTCTTCCGTCGGGCCGTCCCTGAGTCTCCATCTGGAGCAACCCAAGGTCGACTCGCATTTGCAGGACATCGCGATTGTCGCCTCCCTTGACTAATCGAACCGAGGGGATCTTTGGATCGAACTCCCACTCTTTGAGCAAGTTGTCCAAATGCTTGTTCGATCTCATAGCCTTCTCTTTGCAAGTCAAGTCTTGTACGAACGAATCGTTCCTCGTCGTGTCAAAATCAGTCGTGTTATGGACTTCCAATTCGCCGAAACCATCACTCGAGCCACCGCCGCCTATATGGTTTCGGTCATCCGCCTGATTATCATTCGAGTATACCATGCAATTTCTCCGAATCGAAGATGTCTGTTACTTGGAATTCCTGCCTCTATCATTCACAATGAATTGGGGAAAGACCAGTAACTACAAGGTAAATGCTTGGTTTTTGAGCAAATACCTCGCCTCGACACTGAGTCGAATAGAGTTCTAAATGCCATTGCCTATCGATTATTGATACTCCTGAAGGTGAGGTTGATTCGTTCTCCAACAAGCTGTTTGGTCTTCGGGACTTCGTGCTGCCAAAACTCCTGCATCGTCCCAGCCATAATGATTAGCGTGCCGTGATCAACCAAAAAAGTCCTCGTTTCTCGGGTTTCGTTGTGCCGTATTCGAAATTTTCTTGTCGCTCCTAGAGACAACGATCCAATCACTTTGCCCATTTCCGGTTCGTCGTCTGCATGCCACCCCATGCTGTCGGATCCGTTACGGTAGCGATTCAACAAACAGTAGTTATAGTCGCCTAGCACTGCTTCGATCCGCGCCTTTAGCTCCAGGAGTGTTGGTGTCCACGGCAACGCGACATTCACGACGCCAGAATATCTATAGGAAACATCAGGATCGCCGTAGGAAGCGATTAGCCGAGGTTGCATGTGGCCGAAAATCCCCGGTTTTTGCTCCCAAACGCACTCCTCTCGGAGGGTATCGAAATACCTGCTAGCCAAGACTTCTGGGAGAAAATCTGTGTTGAAAAGCATGGTGCCGCCGTCGGCAAGTGCGATCGTTTGCATAAATGTTTTGTCCAGGTGCCAGACTTGAATAGAGGATTGCTGTGTTAATCGAAACTGAGCCGATGGAGCTAGCCACGGGTGTTGACGTTGTAAAAAGTGCTGACGTTATAATCGTTTGCCATGTAACGCCCGAAGCGACCCCGGATTATTAACGGCCCTCAATTTGAACCTTAGGCACCAGCCGAGTTCAAACGACTATCCATCCGCTTGCGGTGGAACATTTACTAACGCGGCTAGCGCCGGCGGCTCAGTATGAACAATCCACACCGCGGATATGGCTCATGAAAAACGGCCTCTCTAATGTCATGCCAGCGACCCGTACAAGCCCGTACTTTTGAAATTGACAAAGCACCAGACAACATCCCGTGAAACGAAGAAAGCCGCGGAGATTTTTCTCAACGGCTTCGTAGATTAGACTTGCGTATCGGCGACTCTGGATCTTTTGAAGGCTTACGCGCCGGGCATCACACCGACATCATCGCCTGCACCACGAGTACCCAACGCACCCCAGACTCCGAACGGAGACGGGCTGTCCCAGTTAGTCGTTTGAGTGCTACCGTTTCTACCTGGAGCTACATAATCTGCAGGGGTAGCTCCTGGAGTCGTATTGGTGGTATCGATTTCATTGGGAACAAATTTGACGGAATTGTCAAACGTGACAATGTGAGCACCACCAAAGTGATAGCTCCCAGCACTTCGAATCGCGGCAGGTGATGCACCTGCCGTCTGACCGGATGTGGAAATGCCAGCCGGATTGACGCAAGACGCC
>JANODQ010000319.1:0-8921 GCA_031412775.1 Pirellulaceae bacterium
CATCAGCGTTGTATGGTTTGCATCGCATTCGCAAGCGCAATCGTCTCCCGCTTCCAAAACGCCTTCAAAAACGCAATCGAAGCCGTCGGTTAAACGCCCACAACCTACCAATTCTAGAAGCACCACGGCGTTGTCTGCTAATACGGTAAAGCCCAATGACAAGCCCAATGACAAGCCCAATGTAAAGCCAATCGCAAAATGGATTTGGGCTGACGGAATTACGCCCGGTAATGCACCTCGAGGCGTCGTCCTGTTCCGAAAGTCAATTCAACTATCAATTCTTGAACAGGCTCGTATCGAAATCGCCGCGAACGATTTCTACGAACTTTATGTCAATGGCCGCCGAGTCGCTACCAGCACGCAATCGGAAAAATTGGACAACGTCGACATCACCGCGTTCGTGATTCCAGGAAACAATCTATTCGCCATCAAATGTGAAAATCGTGAAGGCAACACGGCTGGTCTTTTTTGTCGAATCTATGTCAAACCTCGCAATGAAGGTTGGCGGGGCATGGGGACCAGCGAAACATGGCTCGCTTCGGCAACTGCGAAATCGGGTTGGCAAAGCGTTGCGTACAACGATTCGAATTGGAAGAACGCGGCTTTGAATAGCAGGCCTCGCGAAACAAATTCGAACGAGAATGAAAATGTCGAAGCTGGCGAAGACAATGTTGCAATCTCCCGGCCGCCTGTTCCTTCGCAAACAGTAGCTACCCGAATTCGATTGAGCGATCTCGATGCAGAAAGTGCTCAAGACGAGACCAGTTCGAGTTCTACAAATCCAACGCTCGATACCGCTGTCTCCAGCAGTCGATTCACAACCGACGAAGGCTTCAAGGTCGAAGAGATACTTGACAATGCAGCGACTGGATCTTTGATCGCGATGGCTTTTAATGAATTCGGACATATCGTAGCATCTCAAGAAAGTGGCCCGCTGCTTTTGATTTATGACGCAGATAAAGACGGAGTCCCAGAGCGAGTTCGAACTTATTGTGATCGCGTCGAAAACATCCAAGGAATTCTCCCGCTCAATGGCGATGTCTTTGTCACTGGCGATGGGCCCGACGGAAGTGGTCTTTATCGTCTGATGGACCAAAACCGTGACGGCACTTTGGAGGACGCAAAACTACTTGTTCGATTCACAGGCCTACAAGGGGAACATGGTGCACATCAAATTGCATTAGGCCCTGATGGAATGATTTATGTTGTCGTTGGAAATCACGTGCAAGTCGAAAACGCTCTCGATCCACATAGTTCTTACCGTAACACTTACGAAGGCGACCTTGTTAGACCGCGGCAAGAAGACCCCAGTGGTCACGCTCAAGGACTACGCGCTCCCGGTGGAACCGTGATTCGATTGGATGCCAATGGCGAGCGAATTCAATGCGTAGCAGGTGGACTACGTAACGCCTACGATCTTGCGTTTCATCCTCGTGGAGCCCTCTATGTTCATGACAGCGATATGGAAGCTGATATTGGAACAACTTGGCATCGGATGACATCGCTCTTTCAAATTGTCGAGGGTGGTGAATATGGATGGCGAAGCGGATGGGCCAATCAACCAGACTACTACATCGACAGGCTTCCTGCTCTACAAACAACAGGTCGCTCTTCGCCAACCGGTGCCATTGTCTATGATCACAATGTTTATCCAACACGTTACCAGCAATCCCTATTCTTGGCCGATTGGTCCGAAGGAAGAATCCTTCGCGTCGACACGCGTCCCAATCCTGAAGGTATCTTTCCTAAGCCGATCCCGTTTGTAATTGGTCGTCCGATGAACATCACCGACATGGATGTCAGTCCGGATGGTGCGATCTATTTCTGCACCGGCGGACGTGGAACTTCGGGTGGCGTTTATGCTGTTCGATGGACGGGCAAACCCAAGGAAAGCAATGACGCTGAAGATAAATCGATTGCAAAGGCAATTCGGCAGCCCCAACTACAGTCGGCATGGGGCCGTCAATCTGTCGCCATGGTGAAACGCGATCTTGGTGCAGATTGGGACGAAGAGATCGCAGGTGTTGCTTATAGCCCTGACAACCCAGCACGATATCGAACACGAGCTCTCGATTTAATGCAGTTGCTGGGCCCCGTACCGACACCAGAAATGCTTGTCGAGCTTTCGCGATCGCCTAATGAAGTCATGCGAGCAAAAACAGCAGACCTTCTTGCGCTGCACCCAGATAACGAACTCGCTTTGAAGCGACTCAACGACATGCTTGCCGACAGCAGCCCAATAGTCCAGCAATCCGCTGCGTCGGGGTTGATTCGAGCGGACGCAACGTGCAATAGTGACCGACTTATTCCACTGCTGCAATCAACCAGCCGAGTCCTTAGGTTCTCCGCGACGAGACTTCTTCAAAGACAACCCGTGGATGTTCAGCGTCAGCTTTTAGAAACGGCCGAAAAGCCACGGGTCGTAATTGCTGCAGCGTTGTCGCTGGCAATCTCCAATCCTGATGTTGATAACGCTTTGGCAGCAGTCAACGCCATGAACAACCTTGTCAAAGGCTTTGTCTCCGATCAAGACTTTATTGATCTCTTAAGAACGTACGAAGTCACTCTAGCCAACGCGAAACTTCGACCGGTCGACACCCCCGAACTTCGTGATATTGTCGCGAAAGAGTTTCCCGCTGGCGAACCAAAAATCAACCGACAGTTGATTCGACTGGCGACGTTCTTCCAAACTCCCGAAGTCGTGCCGATCGCTTTGCGTTACCTTGATAAGAGCGATGTTCCAATTGCAGAACGAGTCGACGTTTCGCTCTACCTTCGCATGATTCAGCACGCTTGGACACCAAAGGAGCGAACAGAACTTCTTCGATTCTTCGAGAAAGCCCAACTGGCAGAATCAGGGAGCAGCTACTCGCTCTATGTGATGAACGCGACGCGAGAGTTTGCAAAGGACATGAGCGAATCCGAAGCGATCGAATGGCTCAAGGAAGGCGCTCAGTCCCCCAACGCGGCCCTCGCAGCGCTTCCCAAACTACCTTCGCAAATCGACCCCAAGCTTTTATCAATCATTACATCGCTTGATCGTGAAATTGATAAAGGGGGCTTCGAAAGCGATACCCTCAAACGACTCAAGACAGGCATCACCGCGATCCTCGCTCGCAGTGGTGACGAGGCTTCGATGAACTATCTTCGCGCCGTTTGGAGACGAAGCCCAGATCGTCGACCAACAGTCGCGTTGGCTCTCGCGCAAAAACCCGAAGGTGAGAACTGGGACTATTTAGTCCGATCGCTGGGCGTGACTGAACCCTACGCAGCCAGCGAAATTCTTTCCAAACTGATGTCCGTCGATGTTGCCACTGAAGACTCCCAAGCACTCCGACAAGTCATCCTGCTGGGACTTCGTTTGGCAAAAGAAAACGAAAGTCCCTCCAACGCAATTGCCCTGATGGAACACTGGACCGGTAGCTCGATGCATGAAACCGATATGGATGTCAACGCGGAGATGGTGGCCTGGCAAGATTGGTATCGCGGCAAGTTCCCAGAACTCCCGGAGCCGATTCTTCCAGAAGACCAAACACAACCGCAGTGGTCTCTTGATTTTATTGAGCAGTATCTCGATGGCGATTCAGGAAAAACTGGATCGATTGCCTCTGGTGCTCTTGTTTATACCAAAGTCCAATGTGCATCATGCCATCGGATGGGTGATAAGGGAGCCACCGTCGGACCAGACCTTACCAGTTTGACAAAGCGATTCACGCGCCGTGAAACGATCGAATCGATTCTGTATCCATCTCACGTTATCAGCGATCAATATGCAAGCAAGAATGTCATGACACGAGACGGAAAGATCGTCTCCGGAATCATGACAAAAACAACGCAAGGTCTATCGATACGAACGAGTGATCTTCAAAGCGTCAGCATCGACAAAGAGGACATCGAAGAGATTGTCCCGTCGAAACAATCGATTATGCCGGCGGCCTTGCTAGATAATTTATCACCCAACGAAATTCGTGATTTGATGTGCTACTTGGGATACGTCCCGACAACACCACAAGTTGCCGAACCGCCAACCAAGGGCCGAATCACACGTTAGTTTGTAGTTTGATGTCTACTTTTTCTTTTACTTGAGAAAGCCTATCTCAGAACAGGAGATTCGCATGAAAAAAACGATTCTGATTATCGCCATCACTTGCGTTGCTACCATTGCCCAAAACGCTGCATCACTGCATGCCGAAGATAGCAGCTGGTCGTGGGGTCCCTTCGCGTCCAGCACCAAAACAACGGACGCAACTACATCGGGAACTTCTTCGTCGAGTAAATCCGGGGACTGGGTTCCCAATTGGAAAATGCCTGATGTAGCCGGTGGCATTCAGCGTACTGGCAAAAAAGTAACCGACCAAACTGCGACAGCATGGAATTCGACAACTCGCGCGACCAAAAAAGCTTGGAAGAAAACGACCGAAGTCCTCGACCCATTCCCAGACGATTCGACAACCACGCTCAACCCATCGCCATGGGCCGCGGGAGGAAGTAACGCTCCGAAGAAATCGAAATCATCTTCGAGTGGAATGTTCAATTGGTTCGGTGGCAAAGAGGCCGAAGAAACCAAGCCCGCAACCCCTCAGGATTTTCTCCGAGGCGAACGTCCGTAAAGTGAATACTCCGAATACTCCCTTCCGAATTGGTGTTGTCACCATTTCCGATCGAGCGAGCAGTGGCATCTACATCGATCGCGGCGGACCAGCGATAGTAGACTACTTAAATGAATTAGTCGATCACGACTGGTCCGCAATCTCGCGAGTAATCGCCGACGAACAATCGCTCATCGAAGCAACTCTTGTAGAACTTGCCGATCGCGAAAAATGCTGCTGGATCTTAACCACTGGCGGCACCGGACCATCACCGCGCGACGTGACCCCCGAAGCCACTGAAGCGGTCTGCGAAAAGATGATGCCCGGCTTTGGCGAATTGATGCGAGCGACTTCGCTGAAGTTTGTACCGACCGCGATTCTATCAAGACAAACCGCTGGTATTCGAGGACAAACGCTAATCGTCAATCTACCCGGCCAACCGAAAGCCATCGCCCAGTGCCTCGACGCAATCGCCGCCGCTGTTCCTTATTGCATCGATCTCATCGGTGGCCCAAAAATCGAAACCAACCCGAAAAAATGCTCAGCCTTCCGCCCCAAGGCAAATGGCTAGTCTCTGGCAACTGGCAACTAGCAACTGATTACTGACTATTAATCTCGAGCCAGCGTTCTTCTGCGGCGCCTAGTTGATCAGCAACATTTGTCATCTCTTCGTGCAACTGCATGGCTTCATGAGGATCGGTTGCTTGCATGAGTTTATCGTTTAGCTCTTTTCGCCTTCCATCGAGCTGAGCGATCTTTTTCTCGAGGTTTTTTAGCTCCTTCTGAACGGTCCGTTCGTCGAGGACGGGAGTTGAACTGGCTGGTTGCTTCGGAGTATTTTTACCTGCAGACTTGCTGTTATTCTTTGCAGCATCGCGTTCGGCCAATTTTGCTTTATTAGGATTTCGAGCTCGTTCTCCGTCATCAATTTCTTTATTGACATAGTAGAGATAGGCTTCGTAGTCGCCACCATAGGTACGAGCGGTTCCTTCACGGACTTCGATGATAGAACTCGCAACACGTTTCATAAAGTGACGATCGTGACTCGTGAAAATCACTGTTCCTTGAAAGGCTAAGAGCGCTTCCGCGAGAGATTCAACCGTTTCAACATCCAAATGGTTGCCTGGTTCGTCGAGCACCAGAATGTTGTACGGACCCAACATCAACCCGGCCATGCACAAGCGAGCTCGTTCGCCACCGGACAGCACGGAAATCTTCTTTTCAACATGCTCACCGCGAAACAGAAGCGACCCAGCGACGGCAAGAATCGTTTGGTTGGTGGTTCCTGGTACGGCTTTGTACTCAAGATACTCGAGAACAGTTTGTCGAGGCTCGAGACTTCCGTAAACGTGCTGAGCATAGACACCGATCTCGCAGTGATGTCCCCATCGCATACTTCCACTGATGGTTTCCAGTGATCCGACGAGTGTGCGAAGAAGCGTAGTTTTTCCTTGACCGTTGTCACCTACGATTGCTGCTCGTTGACCGTGTTCAATATCAAAAGTGATCTCTTTGGCAATGGTTCGATCGGGATATCCGATAGCAAGATCCACACATCGGACTGCTGGCCCCTGGCGCGGGGCGACTTGTGGCGCACGAATCGATGCGGTCGGAAGATTATCGGCAATATCAATTGTCTGAAGGCGTTCGAGCTGGCGACCTTTGGAACGCGCTTGGCTCGCCGTGCTTGCTCGAGCACGATTTTTATCGATGAACTTTTGAAGCTGCTTTTGCTTCGACTGAACGGTCGCATTAACTTTCTCGTCATGCTCGCGACGTTCCTCTTGGAATGTCAGAAAATCATCAATTGGGCCTGGATACATCGTAAGCTTGCCACGACTTAGGTCCAACGTTGTGTTACAAGTCGCTTTCAAGAAAGCCCGATCGTGAGAAACAATAAGAGCCGCTTTACTGAACGACCTCAAGAAGTGCTCGAGAAGAATCTGCGTTCGCAAGTCCAAGAAGTTTGTTGGTTCATCGAGCACCAGAAGATTTGGCTCGTGCAATAGTAGCGACGCAAGCTTCACCCGCGTTTGCCATCCGCCAGAAAGCTCCTTGATCGGGCCATTGAGATAAGCTCCTTTGAGCTCGAATTCGCCAGCGACTTCCCCACATTTCCAATCGGGCTGTCCGCTATCTCGCATTAGGTAATCCAGAGCCGATTCACCCGCTTCAAACGGATCATGCTGCTTCAAATAACCGACGCGAAGCTGCGAGCTGCGGATAACCTCGCCTTTGTCGAGCTCTTCTTCGCCCAGGAGTATTCGAAGAAGCGTTGATTTCCCCGCACCGTTGCGTCCAACAAACCCAATCTTCACATCATCAGTGATTGTCGCCTCTGCATCATCTAAGAGCATCTGCTGCCCGTAGCTTTTCTCAGCTCCGCGAATCTGTAGCAATACCGCCATCGAACAATTTTCTCCAGGGAACTTGGTGCTTTTGTGTTAAGCAACGCACACTTCGTACTTAACCGGTGGCATAGAGTACGAAACGTTGCTTTGCACGAGATCTTGCTTTTGCAAGCTTGCAGTCTCGCAAATGAGCTGTCCCTACGCAATCCACGATGGAGGTCTTCGGACATTCGGTTTTGATGGCGAGTCCTTCACCCCGAAGCTGGGACAAGTCCCAGCACTCCAAAGGGACTATTTTGATAGTGGCATCACGTCTATTCGTCGAAACCGAACCGGATCAGAGTGGCCCGCGAGCCCGACATGCCCGCTGGTGCGGTCCTTTCCCGAATGTGGCTTGTCGTTCATATATTCCGAAACTTTCGAAAGATCCGCATCGAGGATCAGTGTGCCGTTGAGTTCGACTTGGATTTTCGATCCTTTTACTTGTACCGTTTGGTAGTTCCACTCCCCGACGGGCTTCAGGAATCCTCGTTTGGCTGCCACCATTCCATAAGCACTTCCGTGCGCTTGACGAGGATCGATGTTTGCGTACTTCGGATGTTCGGTATCCAGGACTTGGAGTTCGCACATCCCGACGTAAGCTCCGTCTCCACCGCTTGCTACATTACCCGGATAACGAATCGCAAGTCCGTTGTTACCAGCGGGCGGCAGTTGAAACTCGACTTGCAATTTGAAGTCTTCAAAAGTCTCGTCAGTATAAAGAACGCCTCCCTTTCCTTTTTTACACTGCAACGCCCCATCGACAACTTCATAGTTATCAACTGCCCCACCCCAGCCTGTCATATCTTTGCCATTGAACAGCGAGCGATATCCCGAAGCAGGTTCGCTAACACTGCCTTCCGCAAAAAGCGACGAAGGCAAAAATGAAACGACAGTTGTAGCAAAAGCAGCCAATACAAAGAAACTTGGGAGGCAAATCAATTTCCGACTTTTCGGGGCAGTACGAATCAAAGCTGAGACGGCTAACATTTCTTGGATACCTTTGCGGACTTTTGGGGAAGATCAATCAAGAAGCACACATCCACTAGTTTAACATAGTCAGTTCACTTTTCTGCTAAAATGAAGGAACGATTTCCCCTCCTCAACAGCTTTGTATGCGAGACCTGAAACCAATGACGCAAAAAATGTATCCTGTTGCCTTCTTGCTCGCGCTGTGGATCGCCCCGATTTGTCTTTCGCAAACGCAAGAAACCAAAAAACCTAACATTCTGTTTATCGCGGTCGATGATTTAAACCACTGGGTCGGTCATCTCGGGCGAAACGCCCAGACGAAAACGCCCAATCTAGATCAACTCGCCAAGATGGGAGTCACCTTTACGAACGCTCATTGCGCGGCACCTGTCTGTAATCCTTCGCGAACGGCATTGCTCTCTGGAATACGTCCCAGCTCGACTGGCGTTTACGATAACGGAAACCCATTTGAACTGGCCGTCGATTCCAAGCAATCACTCGTAACGCAATTGAAGGAGGCTGGCTATGAAACACTTGGCATGGGGAAATTGTGGCACGGTGGGCTAGGCTTTCCTGACCAATGGTCTAGCACAGGCGGAAAAGATGGTGATGGTAAGGAACAAAGCAAGGTTGATGATCGAAGCATCGGCGGAATAAAGTTTGGAATCGTTGCTGGTGGAGATGAATCCGTCTCGGATACGCAGATCGCTGACTTTGGAATCGCCGAACTAAATAGATCTCACGATCGTCCTTTCTTCTTAACGGTTGGTTTCCATAAGCCGCATATGCCTTGGAACGTTCCCCAAAAATATTTCGACATGCATCCACTGGATAAGATCCAACTGCCACCAACCAAAGCCGGTGATCTAGATGATATCCCGCAAGCAGGCATCAAAATGGCGAAAGCTTTTGGAGATCACGCTGCAGTACTTGAATCAGGTCGCTGGAAAGAGGCCGTCCAAGCGTATCT
>JANODQ010000320.1:0-3484 GCA_031412775.1 Pirellulaceae bacterium
TTTAGGACTTGGTACGGCCGCTGTAATCGTTATCGATGATCATACGAGCATGATTGATGTTTTGTATAACGCTTGTAGATTCTTCGCACATGAGTCTTGCGGCCAATGTACACCTTGTCGCGAAGGTACAGCCTGGTCGACAAAAATTTTGGAACGAATCCGCGCTGGAAATGGCAAGCTGAGTGACATCGATTTGTTACTTGAGATATCTTCTTCCATCGGAACAATTCCCGGTACAACAATTTGCGGCTTGGCAGATGGAGCCGCGTGGCCGATCAAGACGGCAATCGCAAAGTTTCGCCCTGAACTGGAAGAATACATCCGGTCTGGTCGAAAGAGTGCAGCCCCACAACTGGTAGGAGCCCATTAAACGTGTCGACTGTTTTTGTAAACGATATCGAAGTCGAAGTTGGTCCGAAGGATAATTTGATCCAGGCAGCTCGTACTGCGGGTGTTGAGATCCCTCATTACTGCTGGCACGAAGCTTTGTCGGTAGTTGCATCGTGCCGGATGTGCTTGGTAGAAGTCGGCGAGAAAAAGCCTGACGGCACCATTGCAATGGGTCCAAAATTGGTCCCCGCATGTCAAACTCCGGCGAAGCCTGGTACGGTCGTCAAGACCGAAACTGCCAAGGTGAAAACTGGGCAGCAGATGACGCTTGAGTTTCTTCTGCTCAATCACCCGTTGGATTGCTCGATTTGCGATCAAGCTGGCGAATGCTATTTGCAGGACTACACCTATAAGTTTGGTAAGGCTCAGAGTCGGTTAAATGAGCCGAAGGTCCAGCGTTTAGATAAATATCACATCGGTGAGCAGATCGCATTGTTCACTGACAGATGCGTCATGTGTACGCGTTGTGTTCGGTTTACACGTGAGATTAGTGGCACTGCAGAGCTTCAAGTAGTCGCCCGTGGAAGCCTGGAAGAGATCGATGTGTTTCCAAACAAGCCTTGCAACAACAAGCTCGCTGGAAACGTTGTCGATTTATGCCCTGTTGGAGCACTTTGCAGCAAAGACTTCCTTTACAAAAAGCGGGTTTGGTGGCTGAAGAGTCAGAAGAGCGTGTGTGCTGGTTGCTCGACCGGATGCAGCATTGAAGTAGATCAAAATGAAGACCATGTGTATCGCTTAAGACCTCGGGCTAATCCGTTAGCACAAGGTCACTTCATGTGCGATGAGGGACGCTTCGGGTTCAAGTATGTTCAAAGCACTAATCGTCTGAGCGGTCCCACTTCCAAATCGATCAGCACAGTAGGCGCGGCTGCCAGTGCTATTACGAAAGGTAATGGGAGCGTCGCTGGTAAATTGTTTCAGCCAGCAGATCTTGCGGTAGTGGATCACTGGCCTGCTGCAATTCAAGAGGCTCGCGCAAAGATCAAGGCTGCCGTGGACTCCAACGCGAGTTCCGTTGCTGCTGTTTTCTCGCCAATGATGTCCGTGGAAGAAGCATATCTCCTTGCTAGTTATTTGAAGGGGCTCAATCGCAATGTGAAATTATTGATGGGGCCAGTGCCAGTCGTTGGCGAAGATGATTGTTATCCGAAAAATGTAAACGGTTCTGCTCCAACTGCCGAAAAAGCCAAGTTCACCATTCGGGCAGAGAAGTGCCCTAATCGCTTGGGTGTTGAGAAGGTCTTAAAGCACTTCCAAGGTGCTGTCGTTCCGGTAGAGGACGCCATCCAAGGCGCTCATGGAATACAAGCTTGGTACTTTGTTGGTGGGTATGCTACATCTGATGATTCAAACGGTTGGGTGTCGCCTTCTATTGCAAAGGCAACCGAGTCGGCCAAATTGTTGATTGTTCAAGATATATTTCCATCTGTTCTATCGAAGCGAGCGGACATCGTGTTTGCCGGTGCTGCTTACACCGAGCGGGACGGGACCTTTGTAAATCACCGTGGGCTCGCACAAGCCTTCCGAGCTGCCACGCGGCCTCCCCAGGCGAGCCGTGCAGACGGACGCATTTTGAATGAGCTTTGCTTGAGGCAAGGCCTTTACAACACAGAAGTCTTGCGAAAAGAGATCGCGAGCAAAATTCTAAGTCTCGAGTCGTTGAGCGTTGGTGATCTCGGCGTTCATGGAGTCGAACTGCAGCAGTTGGTAGGAGCCCACTCATGAACTGGTATGAAATCTGGACAGAGCTTTGGCCAACGTTGCTTGCGATCGGGATTATCTTGGCGGTGGTTCCGGTTGTTGGTTTGTATGCGACTTTCGTCGAACGTAAATTGGCAGCCGCGGTTCAGGACCGTCTGGGGCCTAATCGTGTTGGGCCTTTTGGGTTGTTCCAGGCGATTGCTGACGGGATCAAAATTTTCTTAAAAGAACAAATCATTCCGTCGCACGTGCATACTTTCATTTACATGCTTGCACCCTGCATCAGTTTGATGACTGCAATGTTCGCTTTGGCGGTGTTGCCTTACGGACCAACTCCAGTCAACTACGAAGGCGGTTTGCGTTTTGTGGTAATGCCAGGCTTAGATATCAGCTTATTAATAATGTTTGCGATCAGCAGTCTTTCTGCTTACGGAATCATCTTGGGAGGTTGGGCTTCGAACAACAAATATTCACTCTACGGTGCGATCCGATCTTGCGCCCAGTTCATTAGCTACGAAATACCTATGGGACTTTCAGTTATTGGTGTGATTTTGGTTGCCGGTTCCATGAATATTGAGACAATTGTCGCAACTCAAGGTTCTAGTGATGGAATCAGTGGTTGGAATCTGTGGTGGCAACCCTTAGCGTTAATCATCTTTTTCACGAGTGCACTGGCTGAGACAAATCGACTTCCATTTGACTTGCCCGAATGCGAGCAAGAACTTGTTGGTGGCTTTCACACTGAGTACGGTGGGATTAAGTTCGTGTTGTTCTTCTTGGCTGAGTACACGCACGTGGTAACAGTTAGCTTTCTAACGACGCTGCTCTTCTTTGGTGGATGGCACTTTCCAGGCGTTCCATCAGAAGTAACTGCTTCGTACGGCGTGCTGGCGTTTCAGATGCTCGTCTTGTTAGTGAAAGTTTGCGGTGTCGTTTGCTTTATCATGCTACTGAGATGGGCGTTGCCTAGGTTTCGATTTGATCAATTGATGGGGCTGGCGTGGAAGGGATTGATTCCGCTTGCCATGCTGAACCTGGTTTTTCTAGCTGTGTTCGAAAGCCTGGAATGGCATCGATGGCCTTTGGCTGTGTTGTCCGTGTTGTTGTTCGTCGCAGCTGGATATTGGAGTGCTTGGCAATCGCAATCATTTGTTCGGAAGGCTTCGGTTGCATAAACCCATTTGGTATTGAACATTGCGTTGACGCATAGCGAGTTGAAATCGCATTAACAGTTTGGTGAATAGTTATGAGTACTGCTGAGACACCTGTCGCACCGGTTGAAAAGAAGCAAAAAAAGAAAACAGTCCAATGGGGAGAAGACCCTAAGATTGGCTTCGTTGAAGCTTTGTATCTTCCAGCAATTGCTGGCGGAATTGCGACTGCTTTGAAG
>JANODQ010000321.1:0-4344 GCA_031412775.1 Pirellulaceae bacterium
AGCCATTCAGGACGCCTCCGGAATTGGATGGCTGGAGGGATTTGACGAGTTGCTTGCGCGTTGCGGGCTTGAAAGCAACGGAGCCCCCGAATTCAACTCGAACGGAACGGTCAAGTATCCCCTTCACGGGCGAATTGCAAACCTCCCTGCCTCCGAGCTTTCTGTCTCCATTGATCCCAAGTCGGGTGTCCTGGAAGTCACCGGGACTGTATACGAAACTCGATTCTTAGTGCAGTCGCTCGAGCTCCTTGTTACTTATCGCTTCGAAGTAAACAGTCGAAAATTCGGAATCACTGACGTTGTCACCAATCGATCCGGCAACCCGGCCACGATGCAGCTCTTGTATCACATTAATATTGGGCAACGCATTCTCGAAGCCGGTAGCAAATGCATTGCCGCATTTTCCGAACTGGTTCCGCGAAACGAACACTCGGCCAATGCCATTGATGGCTGGGACGAATACGATGGCCCGGTATCTGGTTTTCAGGAGCAGGTCTACTTTGCCAAGCCCCAGTCCAACGATCGCGGCTGGACTACCGTCATGCTGCACGATTCAACCAAAAAAAGCGGAATCGCCATACGCTATGACACACGGACTCTTCCGTACTTTTCGCTATGGAAAAACACGGCAGCCGTCGAGGATGGCTACGTCACAGGCCTTGAACCGGGCACGGGATTTCCCAACACCAAGTCCTTCGAATCGCAAGCCTCTCGCGTTATCAAGTTGACGGCCGGCGAGTCGCGGAGTTTTTCTCTGCAGATGGAGCCCCTAATTCAGTCGAGCGAGATTGACCGAGTAAATGAAGAGATCCACGCCATTCGAACCGCAAAATGCTGCATGCACCACCAACCAGTTGCCGGCTGGTGCGAAGGCGTTTAAGCCGCGACCGAAAAGGGCGGCTGGTACACTATCCGCAATAAAGTATCCTAGCACTCCTCACAATGCTTCCCGCTCAAGACCGTCACAGAGTCAAATAAAAACATGTCTTTTCTCAAAGATCTCAAGATCCTGTACCACCTTGCCTTGAGACCGGTTCGCGGCGCTGATCACGCCCAACGAATGGAAAGTTTCTACTCGGGCCAGGCCGAAGGTTATGACGATTTTCGCAAGCGACTCCTGCTAGGCCGTGAAGAGGTCTACAAAAAGCTTGGCGAAGACCAGCCAAACGAACTATCGCCGGAGAGTTCTTCAGAGAATTCGACTGGCGTTTGGGTCGACTTCGGAGGCGGAACCGGATCGAACTTGGAAGGCATCGGTCCTAATATCAGTAAGTTCCAAAGTGTATACGTCGTCGATCTCGCATCGTCGCTTTTGAAAATTGTCGATAAGCGAGCTGAAAAAAATGGCTGGTCCAATGTCAAAGCGGTAACTGCCGACGCGACCACCTGGACACCGCCGGAGGGCTACGCAGATGTGGTTACCTTTTCGTATTCGTTAACCATGATTCCGGATTGGTTTGGAGCGATTGAAAACGCAAAACGAATTCTTAAACCTGGTGGAAAGATCGGCGTCATTGATTTTTACGTTTCTAGAAAACACCCCGCTGAAAACCTCACGAAACACGCTTGGTCCACCCGTAGCTTTTGGCCAGTCTGGTTCTCGAGCGATAACGTTTTCCCATCGCCCGACCATGTCCCGTTTCTTCAGCGCTACTTTAAAACCATACTATTAGACGAACGAAGGTCGAAGGTGCCATACTTGCCTTTGATTCGAACGCCTTACTATCAGTTCATTGGAATTAAAATTTAAAAATAAACTTATCTAGCCACGAACCTCATACTCGTTCTCGATTGGACAAAGACGACAGATCCAATCTTCGATCATAAACGACTTGATGCATACCAAATCGAGGCAGACTGCGTAGCGACAAAATACAAAACCGCAAAGTCAGAAATACTGAATTTGGAAGTGAAAAGCCCTCTAACGCAGCGCTAGTCATTGTTTCAACGTGGGCAATTAGCCGTTGTGCTTTAGCTCCGGTTTCCGCATACCAACCGGGCCTATCGGCCAGCGGCTAAATTGCATAGTTTGTAAAACTTTCTAGCCCTGACAAGTGAATGCTGTCCCTTGACCTACTTGCGTTGCCTGTAAGCTGTTTCACAATGCGAGGATGAATGCGTCAAATCCTTTTTCAACTCGATATGTACAGCCAGGGAATATCACATTTCGGCTTCGTGATGGGTTGACTATTGAAGAGCTTTTCGAGCAATTTCTAAAAATCCCCAATCGCCGGGCTGCGATCGTGGGTCCTCATGGTAGCGGCAAGTCGTCGTTGCTAGAAACGATGAGAAAATATATACCGCACCAGTTTGAGGTCGATGTACACCGCTTGAGCTCGGAAAGTACGCGTCGAGACAAAACGGGAGCTCGGTGGGAGTTGACAGCTGATCGATGGGGGCCGCAAACCATCGTTATTGTCGACGGTTTCGAGCAGGTGGGCTGGTGGGCTCGGTACAGACTAATGCAACTAGTGCAAAGTCGTAAAAGCCGGCTGCTTGTCACAACTCACTCTCCGATGCGTCGTTTTCCATTGCTATGGATGACACAGCGAGCCGTTGATGATGACCATTACGTGCTACGGCACTTGCTGGTTGGATATGACGATGAAGCTGATCAGTCGACAGAGACAACAGAGATAGAAGTGGCGATGACTCGGTGGCGGGAAGTCCGGTTGCGGCATCCCTCTGATATGCGTGAAGCGTTAATGGAGATGTACGACTGGTGGGAGAAAAAAAAACGGCCCGCAACGTTTGACAGTTGCAGGCCGTTTTAGATCGCGTTCGAAGCCTCTAAGGGTTAGAGACTCGGACCGTTCGAATTAACGAATGGTTGCCGAGCTAACCTGAATGACTCGACGCTTGCTATTCATGTAAGCACTTGGATCCACTACTGGAGCCGGTGCTGCTGCTGGAGCTGCTTCTACAGAAGCTGCTGGAGACGAGCAAGAGCTGCATGGTGTCGCACAAGAATCACATGCACCTTCATCGCAAGACTTCTTGCCGTGGCAAGCGAATAGCTTTGAGAGAAGACCGCAATGCTTCTTCTGTCCGCATCCGCTATCGCACGATGCTGGAGCACAAGCTGTTTCAGCGCCACAGCTAGGAGTTGCACCGCAACCGCAAGCTTCGGCACCACAGCTAGGAGCTGCACCACAACCACAAGCTTCAGCACCACAGCTAGGAGCTGCGGATCCGCAAGGATCGCAACCTTTATCACAACCGTTGTCACAGCAGCTGAAAATTGGCTTCGATAAGCTGCATTTCACAGCGTGCATCTCAGCCTTGATTCCTCTTAGAAGTCCCAATAGGGGCTTGTTACAGCACCTTTTTCGGGGAGCTTCGCAACCACAGCTTGGTCCAGCCGAGCCTGCACATGGATCGCAAGAAGCCATTTCGGCTCCGCACGTTGGTCCACATCCAGCTGCTCCGCTGCAAGGATCGCACGAAGCTAATTCAGCTCCGCAAGATGGTCCGCAACCCTTGGCTCCGCTGCAAGGATCACACGATGCTAGTTCAGCACCGCACGATGGTCCTGCTCCGCACGATGGAGCTGCTGCACAGCCTGCCATCTCGGATCCGCAAGAAGGAGCGGCGCCGCAACCGGCCATTTCCGATCCACAGGATGGGCCAGATACCGAAGTGTCACAGCAAGTGCTCGCACATCCGCATCCGCTTCCACCCAACATACGATTCAGTAGATCGAAGCCGAAGCTTTGGCCCGAAAGGCTAGCTCCAATGACCAACGATCCAACAATTAGTTTCCATTTCATCGAGTGTATCTCCATATTTTCGATGCACGACGTTCAACAGTAAGGGTGATCCGCGCCCTAGTAGTTCATGTGAACTCGGTTTCAACGCACGAAGCCGTCGCTAAAATCGTTTTCGCAGGAATCGAGGCCATGAATGAACATTGATTTATAAAATCGTAACCCATTCGACTTCGTTGACCGTTCGTCGCCGCCGTCCACTTGAGGACACCGACGATCTACCTGACAACGTATCACAAACCTCAATGGCTCAATACTGTCGACTCCGGGAGAGACCATCCATGGGTATCAAGTTCCCGGTTTTCGTCTTTGGTTTTAACGATCACGATTCAGGTACGTTTGCACGAATCAAACGTCCTACGTGATCGCTTCGAATGGAGGTATCGGTAAGCGTTTCTCGATTGCTTGAGCGGGCGAAATCATTTTTCGCGAATTACCAAGACCACCAAAACTATCACAGAACACCATTTTTTTCTTGCTTTTCCGCATGTGCACGACATGAGGCCGCAAAGTCCTCCTATCCTGTGATGGTTTGGCCTGCGACGGCTATCTGCTTACGATCGATGTCATTAAGGTC